>DATBDI010000136.1:0-2366 GCA_036270025.1 Candidatus Udaeobacter sp.
AAAGCTCGTCAATTTGCCGGCGAATACATCGACAGTCTTGGACAACGTCCGGTATTCCCTACCGAAGCATCATTGCAAGCTTTGAACAGTCTGAACGAACCGCTTCCCGAAACTTCCAGCGACCCGGATTTTGTCCTCAAACAACTTCACGAAATCGGTTCGCCTGGCGCGGTTAATCAAACTGCCGGCCGATACTTTGGTTTCGTGAACGGTGGAATGCTTCCGGTGGGTCTTGCGGCGAAATGGTTAGGTGATGTGTGGGACCAAAACACAGCCCATTATGTGATGTCGCCCATCGATTCGCGCCTCGAAGAGATCTGCGAACGTTGGATCGTCTCGCTGCTTCGCCTTCCCGATGAAACCGTAGCCGGGTTCGTGTCCGGGACGACGATTGCAAATGTCTCCGGGCTGTGCGCGGGTCGAAATGAATTACTTCACCGGCGCGGGTGGGATGTGGCCAGGAAAGGCCTCTACGGCGCGCCGCGCATCCGCGTCATCGTCGGAGCCGACGCACACGCCGCAGTCTACAAATCCATTTCGATGCTCGGCCTCGGGTCCGACAATGTCGAAATCGTTCCGTCCGACGATCAGGGACGAATGCGACCGGACCAGATTCCGAAGCTTGATGAGGGTGCCCTGGTTATCACACAAGCCGGCAACGTCAATTCGGGCGCTATCGATCCGGTCGGAGCTATCTGCGAGCGCGCGCACGCTGCCGGGTCCTGGGTGCATGTTGATGGCGCGTTCGGACTTTGGGCGCGCGTGGTTCCATCCATGCGCGAAATTTGCGATGGAATCGAAAACGCCGATTCGTGGTCGGTCGACGCGCACAAGACACTTAACGTTCCCTACGATAGCGGGATGATTCTCTGCCGGCATCGCGAAGCGTTGATGAACGCCTTCAAAGCGTCCGCCTCGTATTTTCAATGGAGCGAACACCGTGACGGCATGAATTTCCGGCCATCAATGTCGAGTCGTGCGCGCGCAATCGAGCTCTGGGCCGTTCTCAAGACTCTGGGCCGCCAGGGAGTTCAGCGACTCGTCGAACAGCTTTGCGAAAATGCGCGGGAATTCGCTCGACTGCTCGCTGAGCAAGATTTTCAGATCCACAACGACGTGATTTTCAATCAGGTGCTCGTGTCATGCGAAAATGACGCATTAACGAAAACAACGCTGAACAAGGTTCAAGCCTCGGGCGAATGCTGGTGCGGCGGCTCATCCTGGCGCAGCAAAGCTGTCATTCGGATCAGCGTTTGCGATTGGGCCACTACACAGAAGGAGATCGAGCGGTCCGTGCGGGCTCTTATTGCCGCGCGCACCGCCGCTGTTGCAGAACTTTGAGTTCCGGCAAGCGTAGGCGGCACCACGCCTTGGCGTAGCGCCTTGCGAACGCGGTTAGCTCGGCAGGGTCATTCATCTCCGATTTTGAACAGAAGATAACAAAGAGAACAAAGTTGTTCTGACAATCTGCTTGGTTGCCTTCGTTTCCTTCTGTTCACCGATCAAAGGAACTTGTTCTAGCGTCATCGTAATCGCTGAATCAGCGCACGAGCAGGTCCAGCTGGCGCGCATCGAGGCCGGCCTCGCGGTAATACTTCCGCGTCAGTTCGAGAAGAGTGAATCCATCCTCGTACGCGGCAACGGCGCCTTGCACCGGCTTATCCAGATAGATGAGCCCGCCTGCAACCACGAACAGCGTCATCATCGGCTCAGGGGAGTCTTCGGTAATCACTAACGTGTGAGCCTCGCCTGCGGGTTCGTAGATGTATGTTCCAGGCGTTGCAATCCAGTCGTGCTCAAGGTATCGCCAGTGACCACGCATCGTGTAGCCATGAACAGTGCCAACGTGGTAGTGAGTTCCCACCATGGAACCGGGGAGACCTTTCAGAACGACGCTGAACCCTCCAGACGTGACGTTAAAGCAACAAGGCTGGAACCAGACGCCATTCGCGTAAGGCACCCAGAAACGCTCATCTTCCAGATTGACGTTCGTAATGAAGTGTTCGCGGCTCCTTCGACTTGGATCGAGACCGTCGGTGAAACTGCTGAAGGCATTGATCGGCATTTATGTCCATCCAGCCCGGAATCGCACGTGGGGTCAATGCTTTTCAAGCTACGCTTCGCTAAGGCCGCAATGTTTTGCGCCAACGCCTCGAAACGCGGATCACCGATCTGCTCCGCATCTTTTCCGGGGTGAGTTTCATTCTCGCTGGCTTCGGCGGTTTCCTGGCATACGCTCCGCGCTCAAATTGGTATTGACGGCTAAAGGCCTTTCTGCCGGAATCGCCGCATGATGAACACTCGAATTGCAGCAGTGGCTCTAGCCCTGTCGTTTACGGCAGCGACAGTCTGTTTTGCGGCCAACC
>DATBDI010000137.1:0-1576 GCA_036270025.1 Candidatus Udaeobacter sp.
GCGATGATGGTGTTGCGCGCAAATGTGCTGACGCTTGGCCTCAGCGGAATCCGTCGCGAGGTCATCGAGTTGCTCTGTGGAATGCTCAACCGGCGAGTGTGTCCCGTCGTTCCGGAGAGAGGCTCTGTCGGCGCAAGCGGCGATCTCGCGCCGCTCGCTCATCTTGCGTTGAGTCTCATTGGTGAAGGCGAAGCATATTTTGAAGGCGAACGAATGCCGAGCTCCGAAGCGTTGCAGCGCGCGGGATTAACATCGGTGCAGCTGGAAGCAAAAGAAGGTCTGGCACTGCTGAACGGCACGCAGGCGATGCACGCGGTCGGCGGCCTCGCGCTGTTGCGCGCGAAACGTCTGGCGCGTGTTGCCGATATTGCGGGCGCGATGACTCTGGAATCGCTAAAAGGCACGCCTGCCGCATTCGATTCGCGAGTGCAGGACGCCCGCCCGCACCCGGGCCAGAAAGCTGTCGCCAAACATCTGCTGTCGCTCATGGAGGGCAGCGAAATCCGACAATCGCATTTGAAGGACGATCCACGAGTGCAGGATGCATATAGTCTCCGCTGCATGCCGCAGGTGCACGGAGCAGTCCGCGGCGCGCTGTCGCATTGTGAAGAGGTATTGCTGATTGAGTCCGCCTCCGCCACTGATAATCCGCTGGTCTTTGCGGAAGAGGGCGAAGTGATTTCGGGCGGCAATTTTCACGGCGCACCGCTGGCGCTCGGGTTCGACTACGCTGCAATCGCGGTCACGGATCTGATGAACATAAGCGAACGCCGAACTGATCGGCTGGTTAATCCGGATAAGAATGAAGGTCTGCCTGCATTCCTGGCGCGACAACCCGGCCTTGAATCAGGGTTCATGATTGCACAGGTCGCGGCTGCTTCCCTGGTCAACGAAGCGCGCGTGCTCGCCCATCCCGCAAGCGCCGACAACATCACGACGTCCGGCGGCAAGGAAGATCACGTTTCCATGGGAATGACCAGCGCGCTGAAGCTGCGCGAAATCGTCGATCTTGCTGAAAATTTAATGGCTATTGAACTCCTTGCCGCGGCTGAAGGCCTGGAATATCGACGACCATTGAAAGCTGGCATTGGTGTCGAGGACGCGTTCACGATGATAAGGAAAATCGCGCCGCCACTCACGGGCGATCGTGCGCTCTCAAACGATATTGCGCGTGTTGCCGAAGCGATTCGACGAGGTGATTTTGACACCGAACCCGAAAGTCTATGAGCGGAAAGCGAATCATTCACGCGCCACGGGGCAACGAGCGGAGCTGCAAAGGCTGGCATCAGGAAGCGGCAATGCGCATGTTGATGAACAATCTCGATCCGGAAGTCGCCGAGAACCCGGATCAACTTGTCGTTTACGGCGGGACGGGTCGCGCTGCGAGAAGCTGGGACGCATTCGATGCGATCGTCCGTTCGCTGAAGGAACTTCAGAACGACGAGACGCTTCTCGTGCAATCGGGAAAACCGATTGGCAAATTCCGGACGCACGATGAAGCGCCGCGCGTCCTGATCGCCAATTCAAACCTGGTCGGCCAATGGAACAATTACGCGGAGTTCAACCGGCTCGAGCG
>DATBDI010000138.1:0-7778 GCA_036270025.1 Candidatus Udaeobacter sp.
AGAACTTATGCACCGTTGCCATCGTTGCCGATGGCTTCGACCGGACAGCCTTCCATGGCTTCTTTGCACAGGCCTTCCTCTTCCGGCGTCTCCGGCTGTTTGTAAACATAGGAGTGGCCGCCGTCGTCGTTCCGCTTGAAATTCGCCGGCGCCGTTTCGCGGCACAAGTCGCAGTCAATGCATTGATCGTCGACGTAGAACTTCCCTGCTACGTTCTCAGCGTATTTATTTGCGACATCCGCCATGGTGTTTTCTGGTAAAACGAAGTCGAACGTTAGAAGCAAACGCTCACTGTGCAATCAATTTGGCCGCTGACGAGCGCGCGCGCAACCCTCGCAGGTTGGCAGGCGTGCTGAATCGTTGAAACAAGACCGCCAGTCGGTTATCAGTCGATTCACCCGTAGTTTACCAAGCCCAAGTTATCTGGATCCGCCCATGAAAAAGGAATCAGCGAAAAACCTGCGAACTTTTGCTATTGAGCTGGCGGTTTATGCGGTTTTGGTCACCTGCTACTTTTTCCTGGTCCTCCATCTTCTGGGCAATTGGCTGTTTCACCTCGAGACGCAACATCGCGTTACCTACGCCATTGTCGCGCTCTTACTCATCGTCGGCCAGGCTGTCGCTCTTGACGCTCTGGCGACGCTGTTATTTCGGTTGCTGCGCGGTCGCTGGAGATAACTCATGTTCTTCCCGATCTCCAACACGCACATCAGCCCGATCTATCTGGCCGTTGTAGGTTTTTTGATTGGGATCTTAGGCGGGTTTTTCGGCGTAGGCGGAAGTTTCATTGCCGGTCCAGCGCTGCGCTTGATGGGAGTGGATTGGAATTATGCGGTGGGCACCGACCTGGCGCATATCGTGGGCAAATCAATAGTGGCGGCACGACAGCATCGCTCGCTGGGCAACGTCGATCTGAAGCTGGGATTCATTATGGCATTTGGGACAATCGGCGGCGCGGAATGCGGCGCCCAGTTGATTCAGGCGCTAAAACGCGCGGGCAACGTCAACATGGTGGTCAGCTGGGTATCGATAATCGTCTATTTCAGCATTGCGATGTTCATGCTTTGGGAAAGCCAAAAAACACTCAGGTCAGACAAAAGGCGATTGCCCCGCACGCATACGGGCCTAAAGGGCGCGGAATCAAAGGAAGACCGCTCTGCATTCGGGCCGGTTACTCAAAGGATTCAACGGCTGAAACTTTGGCCAACCATCTCGCTGCCTACGTCAGGCATAAAAATTTCACTCTGGACGATTCTGGTGGTCGCCTTTGTCGGTGGGCTCTTCAGCGGTTTTCTCGGCGGCGGCGCAGGCTACATTCGCATGCCGTCGATGGTTTATGTCCTCGGAGTACCGACACATCTCGCCGTGGGAACGGATCTTTTTGAGATCGTGATTTCAGCCAGCTACGGAACCTTTACTCACGCAATCAAGGGCAACGTCGATATTTTGATCGCCCTCGTCATGCATACCGGCGCAGTGATCGGCGCGCAAATCGGCGCGGTGGCTACACAATACTTCGCAGGCCCGAAAATCCGCCTCGCCTTTGTCCCGTTGCCACTGATTGGCGCGGCGATCGTGATTTACACGCTCATGACCGGTCACAAACTCTAGCCAATGAAGATTTTGATCTGCAGTGATGGCATGCAGTCGTCCGACACTGCAATCCAGTTGGGAGCATTACTGGCGGCACCGCTGAAAGCCGAGACCGCGCTTCTGGGAATTGCGGAAACATCGCCGGACGAGCAGCCTCTGCGCGACGCGCTGCAGAAGCAGGCGCAATCGCTTCAGGGCCGCGGCGTAGCGCCGGCTATCGTCGTCCAATCCGGCGAACCGGTGCACCAGATTGTCGATCAAACATCCAAGACTAAATACGATCTGGTCGTCGTCGGCGCGCGGTGGACTGGCGCGGTGGGCGAATACTGGCGGTCAAAAAAAACGTACGAAGTAATCAAAGCGATTCAGCCGCCGGTGCTGGTGGCAATCGGAGAATGCAAACAACTGAAACGTTTTGTGGTCTGTACAGGCGGGAAGGAATTCATCGAGCAAGCGGTTCAATTCACAGGCAGGCTGGCCGCGGCTGTAGGGGCTTCAGTCACATTACTACACGTTATGGCTGCACCGCCGGCTATGTACGCCGACCTCGTCCGCATGGAAGAGGACGTAACTCAGCTACTCGAATCGAAATCAGAGCTTGGGACAAATCTCCGCCGGCAACGAAGAGAACTCGAACGGCTGGGCGTGTCCGCTGAAGTGCATCTGCGGCATGGAATAGTGATCGACCAGGTTTTCGAAGAAGTGCGTGAAGGTAATTACGATTTAATCGTGACCGGCACGTCGCAAGCGCGGGGCCTGCTTCGACACTACATCATGGGAGATCTGACCCGCAGCATCTTAAATCGCGCCGATGTTCCCGTGCTCGTCGCGCGCGCCGGCCAGCCCAAACCTGGTCGAACGCTCTGGAAAGCGATTACGGGAATATTTGGCAGGCGCTAACAAATCGACGCGAGGACGCGTGCGCACTGCCAACGCTTTCGCGAAATAACGCAAGCGCTTCGCGCACGTTTCGCACGAAGTGCTATCGGAGTGCGATGCGGCCTCGCATCGCTTTCTTATTTTATGCCGACGCTGGCAATCGGACCACGAGAACAACCAACTATGCGCAGGTCGCGAGTGCGAGGGTGGTTAGGTCATCTCTTCCGCGAGTGGACAGTCGAAAGCTGGCGGCCGATCGCTCCGGCCCATGCAAAACCGCAGCCCGAGAAATGGAGCGACGCGCGGGTCACGCTTTCATGGCTCGGGCATTCAACAGTGCTCATCAATTTTTTCGGCGTCAAAATTCTCACCGATCCGGTTCTTTTTCCGCGGATCGGAATTCGTCTGCCCGGATTCACCATCGGCCCAAAACGATTAACTGCGCCTGCTCTTCAGATTGATGAGCTACCCCCGATCGACCTGGTTTTGCTCTCGCACGCACACTTTGATCATTTCGATCTGCGGACGCTCCGTTGTTTTGACAAACGCACGAATGTGATCACTGCGCGGGCGACGAGTGATTTGTTACGACGAACGCGATTCCGTGACATCACCGAGCTAAACTGGCAACAAAGAAAGACTCTCAAGACGGCGGCCGGCGAGATCGAGATCATTGCGTTGCAGCTGAAACACTGGGGCGCGCGCACACGGCGCGACACCTATCGCGGTTATAACGGTTATCTAATCCGGAGAAATGGACGCCGAATCATTTTCGCCGGGGACACGGCAATGACGGACAGCTTCGCGGAACTCCGGCGAGACGGATCGATCGACATCGCGATTATGCCGATCGGCGCTTACAATCCATGGATCCGTTCGCATTGTTCGCCCGAGCAGGCGGTCGAAATGGCAACTGCGGCAGGCGCATGTTTCATTGTGCCTGTTCACCATCAGACGTTCCGGCTCAGCTTCGAGCCATGCCGCGAGCCGATCGAGCGTTTTGAAGCGGCGCTAAGTCAGACGCCCGAGCGAATTGCACTGCGCGAAATCGGCGAAACGTTCGTGTTGCCATTGTAGCCGCGTCTCTGTGAGACGCTTGACGCGCGTGATGTGCGCCGGGCGCCAGAGCCTTGCGGCCCGAATCAAGTGCTTCGCGTCGAAGCGGCTGAACCAGTGCGCTTGTGTCAAGCGCCCGTGGATGCAATGTTCGCCCGTCCGCGCCGACGTAGCTCAGTTGGTAGAGCAGCGGTTTCGTAAACCGCAGGTCGCCGGTTCAATCCCGGCCGTCGGCTCTCTGATTTTCGATTGCGAACACCGAAAATGTTCGCGTGCTGGCGACTGATGTCGGAGCTGCCGATTCCGGATCGGGCATTGTAGATATTCGATAATTTCACAGATGACTAATTCGCAAGCGCATTCCAGTTGCGTTTCCATAATCGTTCCAACTTTGAACGAAGAGGAAAATATCGAGCCGCTCGTTTCACAGATCATCGTGTGTGGCGTTCCTTTCCGTGAGATTTTGTTCGTTGACGATCGTTCCACCGACGGAACACGCGAAAAGATTTGTGCAGTCGCTGGAGATCAGCCAATTCGCCTCATCGAGCAAAATGCGGCGGACCGCGGGCTAGCGGGTGCGATTATGTCCGGTGCGCGCGCGGCGGAGGGGGAAATTCTTCTGGTGATGGACGCGGACCTGAGCCATCCACCCGAACGCATCAACGATCTGCTCACGCCTTTATTTGCCGGCGCTGCAGACATGGTGGTCGGAAGCCGATACGTAAGAGGCGGATCGACGCCGGGCTGGCACATCTGGCGCCGGATCATATCGCGAGCCGGTGCCACGCTTGCGTATCCGCTCACTGGCTTGCACGACTCAATGTGCGGCTTCTTTGCAATCCACCGTTCACAACTACTGAAGTTGGCGCCGCACACCAGCGGTTTCAAAATTGTGTTCGAGACAATGGTGCGCGCCGGAGGGACGTTGCGAGTACGTGAAATTCCAATCGCGTTTCGGGAACGTGTACGCGGGAGATCCAAAATGTCGTTCCGGATCGCGCTGCGATTCTTTGTTCGATGGCTCCGAGCAATGCTGCACCATCTGGCGCGCGGCACTTCCCAGACTGAAAAAGCTGGTGACCTCCCTCGCGGAGCGGAAGTTTTACATCACCAGACCCCAGTTAAGTAGCGCGGATGCATCGCGCCAGACGCGACTGGAGCTGTCGCCCAGCACAACAACAATCACGTCCTTGCCTGGACGCGTTCCACTCGCTATCAAACATTTGCCTGCGGCATCGGTGTAACCGGTCTTCATGCCATTGCAGTAGGGAAGCCGTCTCAGAAGTTTATTTGTGTTCTCGAGTTCGCGCGTGCGACCGTTAGCAAAGCGAAACACCAGCTGGGGAAGACAAACTATGGAGCGAATGGTCGGGTTTGCATAAGCTGCGCGCGCGATCAGGGAGAGGTCCCGGGCGCTCGAATATTGTCCCGGCACGGGCAAACCATTCGGATTGACGAAGTGAGAATGCACAGCACCGAGCTGCTGCGCGCGTCTATTCATGATCTCAGCGAATGCTTCGACGCTGCCCGCGTTATCCCGCGCCAAACATCGCGCGACGTCATTGGGACTTTTCACCAGCAAGGCCCGTAGGAGATCGATCCGCTGATACGTATCTCCGGGCTTGATGTTCAATTTCACGGGATCACACATTGGATCCACTGACTGCACCGTAACCGGCCGATCCAGGAAACCGCTCTCCGCCACTATCAAAGCCGTCAGCAATTTTTGCGTGCTTGCCGCCGGTCGTATTTGGTCGGGATTCTTTTCGTATAAGATTTTTCCATTGTTCGCGTCCACCACGATCACTGACGCCGCACTGGTCTTCGGTATTCCTTCGGGAGTGAACTCGGTAGGCGCGGGAATTGTGTCTTCACTGTCTTCTTTGGTCTTTGCGCGCTTCCGGTGCGACGAAGCATGACTTGATTTTGAGCTTTTAGTTTTACGAGCGGATGTAGACTCTGCGTCGGCATCATCCGTGTCCCTGGCTGTGACCGCCTTCGCTTTGCGAACCGGGCCGGAGACTCCGCTCGGTCGCACGGCGTCGGCGTCGGTCGCATCCTGACTCCAAGCGCTAAGCGCAAACGCTGACAGGAATACGCAAAGAAGGAGAGTTCGTTTGCGCCACATCATAGCCGGGAAATTAGGGACAAAACTTTCGCGCGCGCAAGCGTCGCCCATGAGGTTTCGCCGGAACGGCTGCGATTTCCATGCGCGCTCATTCCCGATGTCATCCTGAGCGAAGCGAAGGATCTCTCAAATCCATCGCGTATGCGTTCGCGGTGCTGCGTGACCATCGGCTCCGACTGTGTGGTTCCTCGCTTCGCTCGGAATGACCACTTTTACGACTTGGATCGGCGCTCAATTAGTTCAACTTCATAGCCTTCCGGGGCATCAACGAACGCGATTCTGCCGCCATTGCTTGGATGCGGCCCGTCTGACAGTGGGTGACCTTTAGCGGCTGCGTGTTTTGCAAACTTGTCCAAATCCTCCACTTCGAATGCGAGATGCGTCAGGTCGGGTCCAACCTGCACCGGACCGCTCTGATCAAATTTGCAGAGCTCGATTTCCTCATCGCTGCCTGGCGCTTTCAAGAAGACTAGCTGCGAGCCGCGGCCGGAGGTGTGGCGTCGAACCTCGTGCAGTCCGAGAACATTCTTGTAGAACGAAACCGTTTTCTCCAAGTCATGCACGCGATAGCGCGTGTGCAGTAGTTTCTTGACCATGGCCTAGTTTACCCCGAAGCATCTCGTTGTCATTCCGAGCGTAGTTTCGCAAAGCGAAACGCAGTCGAGGAATCTCCGACAGAACTCTGACGAAACGACGTGATACAACGTTCGGCTTAGATCATCGAGAGATTTCTCGACTTCGCCTTCGGCTTCGCTCGAAATGACAGCAAGACAGCCATGAAAAAAATCGGAATTCTTTTTGGACAGGAACACAGTTTTCCGCCGGCATTTGTCGAGCGGGTGAATCAAAAAACCGGCGGCAAAGACATCACCGCGGAATTTGTCAGGATCGACAAGGTGATCCAGGGCGAACCGTGTGGATACGATGTCGTGATCGATCGTATCTCACAAGATGTTCCGTTTTATCGCGCCTGGCTCAAGAACGCAGCGCTCACCGGGACGGCTGTTGTAAACAATCCATTTTGGTGGAGCGCCGATGAAAAATTCTTCAACAACGCGCTGGCGACGAAAATTGACGTGGCCGTTCCGCGCACGGTGTTGCTTCCATCGAATCAGCCGCCACCGGACACGAACGACAAATCATTTCGCAATCTTGGTTATCCACTCGATTGGGAAGGGATTTTCGGTTATATCGGCTGGCCGGCATTTTTTAAACCGTTCGCGGGCGGCGGTTGGAAGAATGTCTATCGCTTGCATAACCCGGAGGAATTTTATCGCGCCTACAGCGAGACTGGCCAGCTGGTGATGATGTTGCAGGAGGAAGTAAAATTCGACATGTACTTCCGCTGCTATTCGATTGATCAGCGCCACGTCCGGATCATGCCCTATGAACCGCGACATCCGTTTCATTTGCGTTACCAAACCGAATGGGATGCGCCACGTGAGATTCTCCAGAAAGTGGAAGAAGGTGTGCTGAGGTTAAATGAGTATCTCGGTTATGATTTGAACACAGTCGAATTTGCCATTCGGGACGGCGTGCCGGTGGCGATCGACTTTTGCAATCCTGCGCCCGATTGCGAAGCGGCATGGATCGGTCAGGGAAATTTCGAGTGGGTCGTGGAAGCAATTTCGGAAATGGCAATCCGCAAAGCGCGCGAACACGTCCCTGGCCGCGATAACCTGAGCTGGGGCAAGTACCTGCAAGCAGCCGTGACGCGACGCTCTTTAGGCGAACTCGTTTAAGATTCGTCCGCAGATTACGCAGATTGTCGCAGATTAAAGGGAGAGGCGCTTCGGGTTCGGAAATAATCTGTGTAAATCTGTGAAATCTGCGGATGTTTTCCTCTTTCCAGATGAAAAAAGACCATGTGTTCACTCTCGGCATCGAAGAAGAGTTCGCGATTGTCGATCCGCAGACGCGCGAATTGCGTTCCCACATCCAGGAGATCCTCGAGGGCGGCAAGGTGGTGCTCAAAGAGCAGATCAAGCCCGAGATGCATCAATCGGTCGTCGAGCTGGGCACGGAGATTTGCGATTCCATCGAGCACGCGCGCACACACGTTATTGATCTCCGCAGCAAGCTGGCCGAGTTGGCGGCCAAAGCTGGACTGAAAATCGCGTCG
>DATBDI010000139.1:0-3414 GCA_036270025.1 Candidatus Udaeobacter sp.
AAAGGAACGCCGCCGCCAGGTCCACAATAATTACAAATTATGATCGCGGCTCGGGAGAGAGAAATTCCCGAGCTGCTTTTTTTTGAGAAGCGCCTGTTGTAGGGCGTCTGTGTCAGACGCCAACCGAATTCGGAATAGAACGAGTGGCGTTTGACACAAACGCCCTACAAACCTCCAGCCGTCTACGTCGAGGCATGAGCTACTCGTCGTCAGCGAAACCTTTTTGATATGGCCACTGTTTCCAGTGCGCTACCAGACCAGCTCGAACTGGATTCTCTCGAATGTAATTCCATTTCTCGTGAACTGATTCGGACGTTCGGAGAAGGCGGTCGAAGCCGCCCGGCTGCCATCGCCATTCGTCACGCGCATCATATGATTCATTAAACCAGCGCTTGAACCACTTTAGAAAGGCGGTGACGCGCAACTCACGATCGACCGGCGCAATAAGCAAGTAAATGTGGTCAGGCATGATCATGATGCAGTACGTGTTCCACTTATTTAGCCTTTCAAGCGTTTCGCATATTGCGTTCCAAGCTGCGTCGTTCGCAAGCGCCTTGCAGCGCGGCATGATGCAAATCGTGATAAAGTAAATCACTTTGCATTCCCATCGTAACCTCACCGGAATGCGCGGCGGTCGAGCCATCAAGACAGCTTGTAGGGCGTCTGTGTCAGACGCCAACTGAATTCGGAATAGAACGAGTGGCGTTTGACACAAACGTCCTACAAAAACCGGTCGAATCGTTCAGGGTTTGGCACCCGTAACGGATGCAAAGCAACGGCCGGGCTTTCAAACGCCCTACAACAGCTCGGCGATCTGCACTGCGTTTAAGGCAGCGCCTTTAAGCAGTTGATCGCCCGAGACCCACAACGCGAGGCCGTTATCGAAAGCGCAATCGAGACGCACCCGGCCCACCTGGCAATTATCTTTTCCGGCCACGCTGAGCGGCATCGGATAATGGTTGTTGTGAGGTTCGTCCACGAGTTCCAGTCCCGGCGCCTTGGATAAAACTTCGCGCGCTTGTTCAACTGAAACCGGGTGCTCAAACTCGGCGCTCACAGCTACTGAATGCGCGCGATACACCGGTACGCGCACACATGTTGCTGAGACAGGGAGCTCCGGCAAATGCATGATCTTGCGGGTTTCATCCTGCATCTTGGATTCCTCCTTAGTGTACCCGCTCTCGAGAAATGAATCGATATGCGGCAACAGATTGAAGGCAATCGGGTGCGGGAACACTGTAGCCGCTTCGCTGCGCGAAGCGCTCTGTCGATTCCTGCCTTCAGTTGCGTCGCCCACAGGTCGACGACTACAACGCTCTTGGTTCTCGGCCCATCGTTTTGTTTGCCGACTCAATTCTTCAACGCCGCGCATGCCGCTGCCCGAAACCGCCTGATAACTTGCGGCAAAAACCCGACGCACACGGAAGACCCTGTGCAATGGATAAAGCGCCATTAGCATCACCGTCGTGGTGCAATTGGGATTTGCGATTACGCCACGATGCCGCGGCAAATCTTCCGCGTTAATCTCCGGAATAACCAGCGGTACGTGCGGGTCCATTCGGAACGCTGAAGACTTGTCGATTGCAATTGCATCGGCCTGGCAGGCGATCGGAACGTGGGTTCGAGAGACATCACCGCCAGCGCTGAAGAAGGCGATATCGATTTTGTCGAACGATCCGCCACGCATTGTTTCCACAGGGATCGATTCTTCGCGAAACCGAATCAATTTCCCCGCGGAGCGCTCAGACCCTATGGCACGAAGACTTGCCACAGGAAAATTGCGGCGTTCCAAGACGCGCAGCAACTCACTCCCGGCGGCGCCGGTCGCGCCGACGACGGCGATGTGGTAACCTCTCATCAGCATCGCGATTGTAGCGCCGTCACAGCATTTTGTCGCGAGCGGAAAAGGCTGAATGAAAAGCATCCACGTATCGATCCGCGATCAGCGGCTCACGGTTAAAGAGAATGAGCAAGCCGTTCGGAATTTCCCCGTGTCGACTTCGCGATTCGGAACCGGCACGGAGGAGGGGAGCATGAAAACGCCGACCGGTCGCTTTCGCATCGCGGAAAAGATTGGGAGCGATATGCCGGGCGAAACGATTTTTCGAAGTCGCGTGCCGCTAAACCCCGGCGATGCGCTTCCGGAAACCGAGGATCTCATCATGTCGCGTATTTTGTGGCTCGACGGATTGGATCCGCAGAACGCCAACACTCGCAAGCGCTTTATTTACATTCATGGCACGAAGCACGAAGACAAAGTCGGGACGCCAGCCAGCTGTGGTTGCGTGCGGATGCGCAATTCGGACGTCGCCGAACTATTCGACTTGGTGGATAAAGGCACGCCAGTTGTCATCGAGGCATGAAGCGCTTGCCAGCTTGCAGCTTGAAATAAGTTGCACGCGTCGTGCAGAATCCGCGTGACAATACATCCAAAGTAGTCCAGAAAAACGTTCATCCCTGTAATCCCAAACGGGTACTGCAGCTTGCGGCGAAAGGAGGCGATATTATTTGAAATTCATAAAGGCAATCTTGTTTGTGGCTGTTTTGGCCACTGCTTTGAGCCTTGGTGCATGCGCTCAAAGAAAAGAGACCGTGACCACAAGCGCGGGAACGACCGGTTACTCCAAGTAATTGGTTCCCGTTGTGGTGACTAAAAAACTTAAGAAAAGCATTGCTTCCCCATAGTTCCCTGCCTAAACAGACCGGAGCAACTTGCTGCGAAAGGAGGCGAGATAGATTGAAATTATTGAAAACGATCATGATCGTGGCCGTTCTGGTCAGTGCTTTGGGACTTGGGGCTTGTGCGCAACACAGAGAAGCGGCCCCTCCACCTCCGGGGAAAACCACCAAGTAGATTTTGCGCCAACAATTCATTTGGGCGGTTTCGCCCAAGGGGCCAGGTCGTGTTCGCGACCTGGCCTTTTTGCTTTCTTGAGGCGGGTTGCTTCGATGCTTTAACGCTTCACCGATTCTGCCTAAAGTGCGTGAATGGAGCTGAACGGTGAGCAGATTCCGCTTCTTCAACTCGCTGCGATAGGCATCGGCAACGAAGCTGTTCAGGTTTCTGCTCTTGCGTGGCCGCGTATCCTCGCGTCGCGCAATCTGATTGAACAAATCGTTGCGCGCGATGGCGTGTTTTACGGAATAAACACCGGCTTCGGCAAACTCTCCGATGTGCGCATTCCACACAGCGAGTTACGCCAGCTCCAGTTGAACCTGGTGCGCAGTCACGCATGCGGAATCGGGAATCCGCTCTCGGAGCCGGAAGTGCGCGCGATGATGGTGTTGCGCGCAAATGTGCTGACGCTTGGCCTCAGCGGAATCCGTCGCGAGGTCATCGAGTTGCTCTGTGGAATGCTCAACCGGCGAGTGTGTCCCGTCGTTCCGGAGAGAGGCTCTGTCGGCGCAAGCGGC
>DATBDI010000140.1:0-5788 GCA_036270025.1 Candidatus Udaeobacter sp.
ACATCGGGAAAAGGGCAATGCGCCCATCGTGATGCGTCGACTGAGCCGGCGAAGAACCATCGGCTTTAGAATCTTATCAATGCTTCTGCTTGTCATCCTGAGCAGAGCGAAGGATCTCGGATTCTATTCAGGGGACGCTCAAAGGCAACAAATCAGAGATGTTTGAAAGCCTGGCCTCATGCTTCGCATTTCGTTGCAGCGCTTCGCTCAACATGACAGGCGCTAATCGCCAAAGGAAATATGTACGTCGCGCGCGGTTTGGACGAGTTCGCCGTTGGCTGGAACCAGCTTGATTCGATTTACTGCCTCTGCAATCGGCACATGGCGGACCTTGTAATTCTGATAACTCACCATGGACCCGAAATGCCCTTCGTTTGCCAATTGCACGGCTTTGACGCCAAAACGTGTGGCGAGAATTCGGTCCAACGTCGTCGGCGCCCCGCCACGCTGCAGGTGCCCTAACACGCAGCAGCGCGTTTCTCTGCCAGTGCGTTTCGCAATCTCGCGCGTCATTATTTCGCCGAGCCCGCCGAGCCTAAACTCGCCGCCTTCGACGTCGCGCTTTACTTGTTCGCCGTGTTTCGGTCGCGCACCTTCCGCGACGACTACAACTGTTCCGTGGTAACCGGCAGCCTCGCGTGACTTGATCGCGCTGGCGATTTTGTCGTAATCGAACGGAATCTCGGGAATCAAAATGATATCGGCACCGCCAGCGATTCCGCCATGCAGCGCAATCCAGCCAGCGTGGCGGCCCATTACTTCAACCACCATCACGCGCCTGTGACTGGTAGCGGTCGTGTGCAACCGATCGAGCGCGTCCACCACCACATCGACGGCGGAATCGAATCCGAATGTCGTCGCCGTGGCTTCCAAATCGTTGTCGATGGTTTTGGGAACACCGATGCAATTGATACCGCCCTCCTGCAACTGCTGCGCGGTCACCATCGAACCGTCGCCACCCACGACGATCAAGGCTTTGACCTGAAGGTCGTCCAGGATTTTCTTCGCGCCGGCAATTGTTTCTGCAGGCACAGCGGTCCGATCGCCCGCGCCGGTTTTGGCCACGAAATGGCCGCGATTCGTTGTACCAATGATCGTGCCGCCGAGAGCCATGATTCCGTCAATGGCTTTACGATCGAGGACGACGTGGCTGCCGGGCGGAAGAAGCCCTTCAAATCCGTCGCGAAAACCAACGACATCCCACCCAAGCTTTTCCGCTGCGAGTACGACACCGCGCAAGACGGCGTTGAGTCCGGGGCAATCGCCACCGCTGGTCAAAACGCCAATCCGCGATTTCATTAATCTCTTTAACGGACCCTTCGACTTCGAATGACCAGTAACACCGCAGGTCCTGTAGCGTCCGCTGCCCTCAGCGGATTCCGCGCGCTGCACCAACTCCGACTGCGCTGGGGACAGCGCACGCTACAGCGACAGGCGGCCACATGGTCTTCTTCTTTTTACAAAAGTGAAATCAGAGCAATTTTTTCGGGTCGGCCAAACGACCGGCAGCGGCCCATTGGTCGTACAACTGCCAGCCCCGTTCCAACAGCGCCGCACCTTCGCCGAATCGATTTGTGCTACCCAGGAGCACTACCATCAAATGACGCGGATACACTGTCTCCGTCTGGCCCTGCCGAACGACTTCCGATTCACGGTTCGCATAAAGAATCACGCACTGACCGGCTCGCGCTGAAGTGCCGGTTTTGACTCCGTCGATTCCCATTTTCCCGAGAAGTTCGTTTGTGTTGCGGAGCATGTAATTCATTGGTTGACCCCCGCGATTGAATGAAATCTGGCGTTCCTTTTGCGAGACATAAAAACGGAAACTGGCCTTGCTCATCGCGTATCGAGTCAGGCGCCCCATGTCTTCGGCGGTCGAGTACGGCACAGGCTTCACCTTGTAGTCGATTCCGTGGGGATTAACGAAACGTGTACGCTCCATCTTCAGCTGCGCAGCAAGCGCATTCATTTGAGCGACGAAAGCATCCGCCGGCGTTAGTTTTCCGCCAACATTGCCGGGCAACAGCGACCCCAACTGCGCGCCGACGTGATGCGCGAGCGTATATGCCGCAATGTTGTCGGATTGCACAAGCGCGGCGTACAAGAGATCCCGCAAAGTGATGCTGTCGCCGGGCTGAAATCTAATGTTATTTTCGGTCGTTCCAACAAATGCCTGCTGCGGAATCGTAACAATCTGGTTCAGGTCACCAGACCGGCGCTCGGCCCAATCGAGTACGATACTGGCCGTCGCGATTTTCGTGAGGCTGCCCACTTGCAGTTTTTTGCGGCCCTCTTGTTCTTCCAAAATGTAGCCGGTTTGCGCATCGGCAATGACATACGCCTGCGCCGCAGCCGCCGAGCGGATTGCCGACGCTGTCGCAACGCATATTGCAAAAATCAAAAGAAATCGGCGTGACAAATGCATAAATACCCCCGAACGGCAGCACGTTAATCGGCGCCTCCTGATTCGCAAACGGCTTCGCGAA
Organism: Candidatus Udaeobacter sp.; assembly: GCA_036270025.1. GTDB lineage: Bacteria > Verrucomicrobiota > Verrucomicrobiia > Chthoniobacterales > UBA10450 > Udaeobacter. The sequence goes on from DATBDI010000140.1 coordinate 2,487, forward strand.
CTTCCACGTCTTTGAGCCAGGTCAAAAGCGACGCGAAGACCGCACTCCAAAAACACTCGTGCGAAATCCCTGGCACATATTCTTGCCGTTTGGCGAAAGCTTTAGGAGTGCGTGCGCGTCCTCGCGCCGCTTTTGATCACCGTGTCAGCCTGTTTTCTGCAGCGCTCGACCGCGACTAATCAGCAATCGCATAGCAAAATAAACAACAATCGCCGAAGGAATAGCGAGAAAGAGCGAGCCCACAAAGGCGGGCCAGAATGTAGGCCAAACGACGCGTGAAAATACATGCCAGTGTACGTAGTCATGCAGGCGAAATTCGCGAAAATGCACGCGGTGGCTTGGAGGTCGCCTCAAACTCCAGCAGCCCAGGTGATATTCGGCGACATAGAGCGCCGGCATCGCCCAAATCATTACGTCGTGGAGCGTCACCGCAATCGCCGCCGCGATTTTATTACAGCGGCAAACCCATGCCACCGCGATCGATAAGAGCGTCTTCAACGGATACAGCGGCGTGAAACCAAAGAAAATTCCAATTGCCGACCCGAGTGCAATTGAATGCGGACTATCCGCAATCGCCATCAGTGTCATGTGATGCGCGACCAACCAGCGCTTTAGCCGCGCCAACCATCCTGGTAATCGCGACTCGTAGACGAGCTCGGCTCCTCGATTCGGCTCGTCCGGCTTCAATTTTGAATTGTCCACTGCGTTTATAACTATTCGTGCATCGGTCGCGACAAAAGCGATGCGAGGACGCATCGCACTCCAGAGCACTGCGTGCAAAACTTACGAAGACGCATGTCCGTGTTGCGAAGGCTTTGGGACTGCGTGCGCGGCCGCGCGCCGCTTTCTGTGGACATGTTTACTCAGCTGCGATGCGGTACCTAGAACAGCTCCAGCATCTCCGCCGGTGTCTTGACGATTTGCCCCAATGCCTTACGCAAGCGAAGTGCCGCGCGCGGCGCGTAATCGAGATTATTATTGTTGAAAATCACGTGCACGTCCCGCGCCTTCTCTGCCAGTTTGTTGCCGCGATCGGCGACCTCGGCGATTTCCTCGTCGTTGTAGTCATAATCGAAACGCGCGGCCACCGTTTTGCCGGTCGTGTAAGCCATTGCGTTACGCCCATGCAGCCGCAGGTATGCGACGTTCGGATTGGTTACTTCGTCTACGTCGGCTGGCATCACGGTGAAATGATCTGATTCAGGCGCGTCCACATTCACAAAAATCGCACGATGCTTCCGCACAAAATCGATCGTCGACCGTAATTGTTCACCAACTGCCCAGTTGCGATTTCGAAACTCAATCGCGAGACCATAACCCGCCACCATCTCGATTAATGGCTCAAGTTCGTTTAACTGATGTTTCCGCGGGGAAAACGCGGGTGAAAGTTGCAGAAGCAACGCGCCTAGTTTTCCGGCGTCGGCAAGGACTGACGTCGCGCGCAGAAACACCTCCAGCAGCGCCTCGCGCAAATCCGGCGTCGACTTAACGTTGCCTTTTGCGTCCATCTCCGCGCGCCGTTGTAGATCCGGCGGCAACAGCTTCGCGGGTGTCGAGTGAAATGAAAACAGTTGGTGGAGCTTTACGTCGAACGTGAATTGATCCGGCGTGGCTGCGCACCAGCGTTCGACCAGTCGCGGTTCCGGCACCGAATAAAACGTCGAGTTTACCTCGACCAATTCGAAATGCTGCGCGTACCAGCCGAGGCGCTCCCCCGCCGGCATTTTCTTTGGGTACCAGCGCTCGACAAAACCGGGGTCCGACCAGCTCGCCGTCCCAACAAGAATTCTTCCGCCCACGCATCAACGAAGTCGCGACCACGAGGAAAGCAACCGCGTTTCATCCAAGTGGACGGTTTTTCGATTTGCAGAGAGTTGATGTCGCAACTATTTTCATCGCGCGGGGTGGAGCAGCCTGGTAGCTCGTCAGGCTCATAACCTGAAGGTCGCTGGTTCAAATCCAGCCCCCGCAACCAATCTTTTTCAACCGCGGTGGCTTATCGCGTTTATGTCATTCGAAATCGCGAGGGAAAGTTTTATATTGGGCTGTCCGACGATGTCGCAGGTAGAGTCCAACAACACAATGCAGGCCAGTCGCGGTGGACAAAGGGACGCGGCCCTTGGGCAATTGTTTGGCAAAGCGAGGAGTCCTCACTGACTGACGCGAGGAAGTTGGAAAATCGGTTGAAACGACAGGGACGAGGTAAGGGTTTTTATGCCATTACGGGTTTGCATCGAGGCGGCTCATAATCCGGCAGCTGCCGGGTCGCTGGTTCAAATCCAGCCCCGCAACCAATCTTTTAGAGAATGCTGCGCGGGCAGCTTTTCTTTTGTACCGAAAGCGCCCTTGCCCTGGCCGAATGGGGGGAAGTAAGAGTATGCTCCGCGTCACCTAAAGCGACCCGGCGTAGCTCAGTGGTAGAGTCTCGACCCGGTCGGGATTAACCGATTCTCGGTTGCTTCAAGAGAATCGATACACGAAATATACGCTCCAGCGATCCAGCGTAGCTCAGTGGTAGAGCGGTCGGCTGTTAACCGATTGGTCGTAGGTTCGAATCCTACCGCTGGAGCCATTTGGAATGTTTTGGGTCTATATTCTTCAAAACCCGAACGGTCACTTCTACGTCGGCCATACGGACAATCTTGAAAATCGGGTTGCCAGCCATAATCGCACCGACAAGATCAGCGGAAAATTTACGCGGAAAAACGGACCGTGGGCTTTGGTGTGGTCTGAAGAGCATCCAGAGCGCTCAAGCGCAATGCGACGCGAGCGCGAAATTAAGAACTGGAAATCTGCACGTCTAATCCGGGATCGTTTGGTCGCCACGAACGCGTAGCTCAGTGGTAGAGTCCCGACAGAGTCGGGATTAACCGATTGGTCGTAGGTTCGAATCCTACCCCTGGAGCCACTTTCAATGTTTTGGGTTTACATTCTTCAAAATCCAAAGGGTCGTTTCTACGTCGGCCACACCGGCAATCTTGGAAACAGAATCGCCAGTCATAATCGGACCGACAAGATCGGTGGGAAATTCACGCGAAAAAACGGCCCGTGGACTTTGGTTTGGTCTGAACAACATCCAGATCGTCCGGGCGCGATGCGGCGCGAGCGCGAGATCAAATCGTGGAAATCCGCACGGCTAATTCGAGAGCGTCTGTTAAACAAAGCTTGAGTGGTAGAGTCCCGACACAGTCGGGATTAACCGATTGGTCGTAGGTTCGAATCCTACCTCTGGAGCCAAAATTTAAATCGCTCACGGCTAGGAGGGAACAGCAGGAACCTCTTACAAACAAAGTGCACCGATT
>DATBDI010000141.1:0-5146 GCA_036270025.1 Candidatus Udaeobacter sp.
GGCTTCGACCACACTGATGCGCGTCTAAATTTGGCTGAAACGATTATTCAATCCGTTCGCCGCCAGCGTCCCGCATCTGGAGAGACACACTTGGCCGTCGCTCATCACCTGTATTGGGGCTACGGAGATTACGACCGAGCCAAGGCAGAGCTGGCTATCGCTCGGCGCACGCTGCCGAACGAATCACGAATTCCTCTTTTGATCGCCTACATTGACCGGCGGCAAGGTCACTGGGAGAAATCCTTGGAGGAAATGAAACAGGCATTGGAGCTGGATCCGCGCAATATCTCCATACTCCAGCAAATCTCTCTTACCTATCAATCATTGCACCGCTACAAGGAGGCGCTATCGACTTTGGGCACCGTGCTGGCGATAGCTCCGAAGGATGTGGCGAGCAACGTGCGACGGGCGTGGGTGGCCGCGGAATGGCGCGCGGACTTAAAATCTCTCCATACGACGATTGAGACGGTCCTTGCCAATGACCCGAGCGCGCCGCCCGTTGTTGTTTACAGGTGGCTCGACCTTGCTTTACGAGAGCGCAATCCCGCGGCGGCGGAGCGAGCGCTAGCCGCCATGCCGGCCGGTGGCTGCTACGATGAAAATATTCCATTCCCTGACAGTTGGTGCGAGGGTCTTGTCGACCGGATGCGTGGCGATGAGCCAGCAGCGCACGACGCGTTCATTAGGGCTCGAAACGAACTTGTACAGAGCGTACGCAACCAACGCGGTTACGCACAGGGTCTCTGCGCGCTGGGTGTGGTTGACGCTGCCTTGGGAAACAAAGAGGACGCAATTCGCGAGGGCGAGCGCGCCGTCGAATTGATGCCCGTTAGTAAGAGCGCCATCGAAGGTTCGGTTTTGACCCAATACCTGGCTATCATTTATGCGTGGACGGGCGACAAGGAACGCGCAATTGAACGATTGGCAGAAGCAGCCAAACTGCCAGGCAGCCATGTGACTTACGGCTATTTGCGTCTGCACCCGTTGTGGGATCCGCTGCGGGGCGACCCGCGCTTTCAAGCAATCGTCGCTTCGCTGGCGCCAAAAGATTGAGAAACAACTACCTCCGTTTTATATGCACAGCCATCTTGTTGTTGACAACCAGCCGGCATACACGACCTGTGCGAATTCATGAAAAAAACCTTAGCTGGAATCACTAAACGCGTTGTCGCGGGAATGCTCGTGGCATTGGCCGTTGTCGGGGTTAGCGCCCTTACAATCCACACCCCGAGTCAAAAATCTGCGGCTCGCTCCTTGAACAATATCCAAACCGATAAAGCCACACTGTTTTACGCGGACAGGGCTCCGAGCGCTAATTGGTTCGTGGAGCAGGTCCTGCCGGGAACCAGCGAGAGTAAGGCGGCGACCGAGAATTTGAAATTAGTTGCAGCGGCGCTTTAGGCTGCTGGTTTAGGTCACGAATCGACACCGCCAGTCCCGAAGAGTCTCGGGATCTACTGTGTTGTGTACTGTGGCATTGACTTTCGAGCCAATGACAAATTGGCAGCCATCTTCGCCCAACCTACGCGAGCGAGGGAGACACCGATCGCACGATGGGCTGCCGGAACGCGCCGTTTTTCGGCATCCATCAGAGCAAAGGGACCAACAGAAGGAAACAAAGACAACGAAGAGATTTTTCACGATTCAATTGGTAACGAATGTTCGTTTTCTTCATTATCTTCTGTAAAAATATTCTCAGATGATTTCGAAGTGCATTTGCGCGGCCTTTGATGTCGTCGCCGCTGCCAGACCGATACTCGCTTGATCGCCGGCTGGTAAAAACAAAGCTGAGGGATCCACGGTTCTTGGTTCGGCGTACATCTCTTCCTCATAACAGCAGTTTGTTTTGCTGGATTAGCCTGGATCGTCGCCGAAGGCGCCAATACATTGCTAGTTCAGCCTTACGTGCGGAGGCATCGAGCGCTGGCAGGCGGCTGCATCCAGTCCGGTTCGGCGGAGTAGCGATGTGTCTGCACGCTGCCGGGAGTTCCTATGCCCGCTACGTCGCAGCCTCATCCAGTCCCTCGAGAACGAACGTACTTCTGCTCTACGACCAGCGCCGGTTGCAATTCTGCCTAGCCCAAGATTTTGTTGACAGCAGTCGAGATTTTTTGCAGAAGCTAGGAATTCTATGCAGATGACAATTGCATAATTTTCGATGAAGCGGGCGCATTTGTAATCCGCCCTCCATAGGTCAGCCCCAGAACGAATTAATAAATTCAACAGTTAGTGGCCGTTATTCCATGAGTTGGATCACCATTGTCTGGTCGATGAACGCGGCCGCGTGTTTGACGTTGGCGGGGATAGCTCTGCTGGTCTGGTGCAAGCAGCGGGAGAACTGGGTCCATTTGGTGTTTTCGGCTAGCGCTGTCGCGGCGGCGGCCATCACCGCGTTCGAGTTAGAAATGATGCATTGCGAGACAGTCGGGCAATACGAATCGCTCTTGCGCTGGATACATGTGCCTACGTGGGTGCTCATTGTTTCATTCGTAAGTTTTGTGCGACTCTATCTCCACGCCGGACGACCATGGCTAGCGTGGACCATCTGCGGTCTGCGGACACTGGTGTTAATTCTCAATTTCATTTTCACGCCGAATCTTAACTTCCGGCAAATTACGGGACTCCACCAGTTCTCGTGGGGCGGTGAGATCATCTCGGTGCCGTTCGGCATTGCGAATCCGTGGGGCCTGCTTAGTTCGGTGAGTTTATTCTTGCTGCTAATCTTTTTCGTGGATGCCACGATTATCGTCTGGCGACGAGGCGATCGGCGGCGCGCTTTATTTGTCGGCGGCAGCATGATCTTCGGCGCAATTCTGGCGTGGCACGTCCCGCTGGTAATCTGGGGGATCATCGAGGTCCCGTTTTTCCTCTGCTTCACATATTCGGGAATCATCGCGGCGATGGCATATGAGCTGAGTAATGACATGGCTCAAGCAGCGGACGTCGCGCGGCAGCTGCAGGCGCGGGAGGCTGACCTGCGTGAAACGAAGCAACGCATGGAGCTAGCAGCGAGTGCAGCCGACCTTGGTATGTGGATGTGGGACATTGGGCGTAACGAAATTTGGATTACGGACAAAGGGCGCGCCCTCTTTGGGTTCGCACCGTCAGAAAAGCTCGACTTCGATCGCTTCCGACGTGTGCTACACGCTGAGGATCGTCAGAGGGTGCTTCAGGCTGTAGAGAACACCTTGCGCACTGGCGCAGAATACGGGGCTGAGTACCGGGTGATATTACCAGATGGACGATTGCGCTGGATCGCGGGGCGCGGTCACGTGGATTTTAACGGCGAGGGTCAGCCGATCCGGATGCGCGGTGCTGCACTCGACATCACCAAGCGCAAGCTGGCCGAAGAACAGTTCCGTCTGGTGGTGGAGGCGGCACCCAATGCCATGATCATCGTTAACGCGAAAGGCCGGATCACTTTAGTCAACACGCAGGCAGAGACCGTGTTCGGTTATGCCCGCGAGGAACTCATTGGGCATCCCATCGAGATGCTTGTTCCCGAGCGATTCAGGTCTCATCACGTGGATGACCGTCATGGTTACTTTGGCGACGCGCGGGCTCGGCCAATGGGCGCTGGCCGGGAACTCTTTGGGCGACGCAAAGATGGCAGCGAGGTTCCGGTCGAGATCGGTCTCAACCCAATTCACACGTCTGAAGGATTGCTCGTGCTGGCCTCAATTATTGATATCAGCGAGCGAAAGCAGGCAGAGCTCCTAGCCCAACAGCAGCGCGATGAACTCGAGCAATTGAGGCAACAGAAGACCGCATTGCTCGAGAGGGAGGTCGCCGAGCGCGCCCGCCTCGAGCGTGAGGTGATCGACGTCTGCGCACACGAGCAACGGCGCATTGCTTATGATTTACATGACAGCGTGGGGCAGCAATTGGTGGGGATCGCGTTATACGCAAAACTGCTCGAGGACCAATTGCGCGGCGAACGCCACAGCGAAGCGGACAAAGCGGGCATACTTGTCAAGCTTGTTAATGATGCAGCCAGGCAGGCGCGGCTTACTGCGCGCAGTCTCGAGGGGGCCGATGGCGTCGGAGATTTGAAGACCGCGCTGCAATCGCTAGCCATAAGCGTGAGTCGGGATTGCTCTGTTAAAACCACGGTTACGGCGGAAGGTTCATCGTTACCGATCAGCCCGCCGGTGGCGGCCCAACTTTATCGGATTGCTCAGGAAGCAGTGCACAACGCGGTGGAGCACGGTGCGGCTCGCGAGGTGCAAATCAATCTCGCTTTCAATCATGAGGTGCTGGTGTTGACGATACGAGATAACGGAAACGGTTTCGCCTGCAACGCGAACGGCAATGGGATGGGTCTTCGCATCATGCGCTACCGCGCGCAGTGCATCGGCGGCTCATGCGACGTGCAATCAAGCAGCGAAGGCACAGTTGTCAGGTGCCACGTGCCGCTGGAACCGCAGCTGGCTGCTTTTGGGTTGCCATGAGTCCCAAAGAAGAAAGCCAAATGAAGTCGCGCGTCATCGTCGTTGAGGATCATCCGGTGCTGAGCGATGGCCTCAGGCAGTTGATCGACAAGCAACCGGACCTCGCCTGCGTTGGAATCGCGGATAACACGTCGGACGCGAAACGCCTCGTCGAGCAATGCAAGCCCGATCTGATGCTTCTCGACCTGCGATTGAAAGGCGGCGACTCGCTTGACTTGATCAAAACATTGCGGGTCGAGCATCCCGAAACGAAGGTGCTCGTCCTTTCGCAATACGATGAGTTGATTTTCGCCGAGCGCGCGCTGCGTGCCGGCGCCTCTGGTTACATCATGAAGGAAAACGCCACCGATGACGTGCTTCGGGCAGTGCGCAAGGTCCTCACTGGAGAACTGTATTTTAGTGAACGAGTCGCCGCAGCTGTAGTGCAGCGAACCTTGCGCGAGAAACCTAGTCCCCGCCGTGTCGGCGTCGAGCTGCTGTCCGATCGCGAGATGCAGGTGTTTCAACTTCTCGGTGCTTCATATAGCGCACGTGAGATTGCTGACCAATTTCACCTTAGCAAAAAGACCATCGAAACCCACTGTGAAAAAATTAAGCACAAGCTAAGCCTGCACAACGCAACCGAACTCAAGCAATTTGCCCGGAAATGGGCCGCTGAGAACTTGGGGCTTTCCGAACCGTGGGTGCCGCCCCCA
>DATBDI010000142.1:0-2192 GCA_036270025.1 Candidatus Udaeobacter sp.
CATCGGCATCGGGCTTCTTGTCGCCGCCGCCACGGTGTGGTTGTGCAAGAAACCGGAAGGCGAAGCCAGCGCCGGCGCGCACTGAATTGCAATTGCCGCATCCGTCCTTCATCCTTTACCAAAAAGAACTCTGCCTTCTACTTTAGTCTTTCGACTTTTCACTTTCTTCCGCTTTCCTGCATCGCGTGGCTAGACCATTGTTTTCTCACCTGGCTTTAAGTCCATCACGAAAGGTGAACTTATTCCGTAATGGGGCCGTTGGCTTCATCGATTGGTTAGATGCTTCCATTCGCCACTCATCGATCGAATGAATCCGGGAAGATCATCCTTCCGTCTTTATCGAATCCGAAAGTCACGCCAGATGAGTTTCCGTGTCCATCAGTAGCGAACGCGCGGTAAACGCGACCGGGAGTGAGCTTCTGCGGTTGAATCATCGTGGTAAAACCAGGAGGCGTAACTCCGTACTGGATCGGCTGTGTCAGACCACGGCCGCTCAAGATGGACCACATCGCCTTCCACCGGTCATCGGCGGTCCGCATAGAAACGGTGAATGACTCGATATCGGTCTTCGGACGTGTGGTCGACTCATGGTAGAACTTGAAGCGGATCGGCCCGCCCAATCGCCCCGTCGCCTTACAAACAAACGTGTATGACATCGCCTCAACAGCGATCCCCGCGGACAGCAATAACATGACGGCAACGACGCGCATTAGCATCTAGACCTTATGGCTGCGGGCGCGAGGTGAACGCGCGAGCACTGGGTTGAAAAGGTGAGTGTGTTTGCCGTTCATATTTTTCGCGGGCTACTCGCCTTTTTGAGGTGGAGCAGAGCCGCACCAACCCCGAAAGCGTTCGGGGTTGCAGTTTTAACAACAGAGAACAAACAAACACATCCAAATGAAAAAGGAACTCGATCTTGGACTGGATGTCCACAAAAACTGTATCATCACGGCGGTAGCGGAGGAAGGGAGAAAAGGGCAAGTGCGCGCGAGCGCTGCCATCAGCAACGATCTGCACGCGGTGGAAAAATGGATTGGCCGGCTGCGCAAGGTGCATGGCAAGGAGACGCGATTGCGGGCGTGCTATGAAGCGGGGCCGTGCGGTTTCGGGCTGGCGCGACGCTTACGGCAGCTGGGAGTGGAGTGCGAGGTGGTGGCGCCTTCCATGACGCCGACACGCTCGGGCGATCGAGTCAAAACCGATAAACGCGACGCGCGCAAACTGGCGCGACTGTTGCGAGCCGGTGAACTGACGCCGGTGTACATTCCCGAAGCGCGCGACGAAGCGATTCGCGATCTGTGCCGAGCGCGGACCGATGCGGTGGATGATCGGCGCCGGTCGCGTCATCGCTTAAAAGGGTTTTTGCTGCGCCATGGGTATCGTTACCAGGGGAAAAGCGCGTGGAGCGCAGCGCACCAGCGCTACCTGCGCGAACTGGTGCTGCCGCATCCGGCGATGAAGGTGATCCTGGAAGAATATCTGCAAGGGATCGCGGCGGCTGGTGAACGCATCGCGCGGTGTGAAGAGGCGATGAGCGATCTGTTGGAGAAATGGCGTCTGGCCCCGGCGGTGGGCGCGCTGATGGCGATGAAAGGTTTTCGAACCGTGGCGGCCATGATCCTGGTGAGCGAGCTGGGAGAAGTACATCGCTTTAATCATCCACGTCAGGTGATGGCGTATCTGGGATTGGTGCCCACGGAGGACAGTTCCAGTGAGAGACGGCGCCAGGGTCACATCACCAAGTGTGGCAACACGCACGCGCGTTGGATATTGGTCGAGTGCGCCCAGCATTACGCTAGTCCACCTAAAGTAAGCAAGGAACTGAGCCGGCGCCAGCAAGGTCAACCCAATGCGGTGCGGGCCATCAGCTGGCGCGCGCAAAACCGGTTGCACCATCGCTACACGCGTCTTTTGGCGCGGCGACTCCAGCGCAACAAGGCGATGGTGGCAGTCGCGCGCGAGCTGTGCGGTTTTATCTGGGAACTATTGCGCACGCAACACTGCTACCAGGCACAATCCACACCGGTTTGAAAAAGAATGGTTCGAGGGGAACAGCATTCGCCAACAAGGAGGTGATACGACTCAAGCGCAAATATACCTCACAAACTAACAAGGATCGGCTCTGAGGCGGCAGGTCACGGTAGCCAACCCACGAGCTCTCGTTAGCGTTAAGGCTGGACCGCAAAGTCCAA
>DATBDI010000143.1:0-7614 GCA_036270025.1 Candidatus Udaeobacter sp.
GGACAAATCATGATCTCGCATTTGAACGGCAGCTTTTTCGCGATTGCCGCGCGCAAAGCTGATTCGCTCACATTTTCACGCACCACAAACGTGCCGACCGCGCCGATATTAACGACGCCAAACCTGGCCAGCTCCTTGGCGATTTGCGCTGGTTGGCATCGATTGACGCCACCGACGTTCACCGCGCGAAGAAATGCCACCCAACGCATACGAGCTGCTAGATAGTTAATTCTTAATTATTATTCGTCGACAAAAGAGAAACAGAAAGACTCGACAGCGAAGATAAATGACCGGCGATCACGCTTCGCAAAGATTCAATTGTCACCTGAGCAGCCAATCTTCAGGATCGACATCATGAAAGAATTCGACGGAAAAGTTGCACTCGTAACTGGCGGAGGATCAGGGATCGGCCGCGCCACAGCGCTGGCGTTTGCGCGCGAAGGAGCAAAGGTCGTTGTTGCTGATCGTAATGTTGAGCGCGGCGAGGAAGCAGTTTCGATCATCCGCGGCGCCGGCGGTACAGCCAGTTTTTGCCGGACGGACGTTGCGGTTGCCGCTGAGGTTGAGGCGCTGGTGGACTACGCGATCAAGACGTACGGCCGGGTTGATCTGGCTTTCAACAATGCCGGCATTGAAGGCAGCGTGAAACCGCTGGCCGATCAGACTGAAGCCAACTTCGATGCTGTGATCGACACTAATGTGAAAGGCGTCTGGCTTTCGATGAAGTACGTGATCCCCCGGATGTTGGAGCAAGGGATCGGCGCCATCGTGAATTCCTCGTCGGTCGCAGGTGTAACGGGGTTTCCGGGAATTGGGATTTACGCTGCATCGAAACACGCCGTGATTGGTCTGACGAAAACCGCTGCGTTGGAATATTCGCCGCAGGGGATTCGCATCAACGCAGTCAATCCGGCCGCGATCGACACGGAGATGATCGATCGGCTCGCCGATGGCATGAATGTGAAGAAGGATGATCTTACAACTCTCCATCCCGTCGGTCGCCTCGGTCGCGTCGAGGAAGTGGCCGAAGCCGTTCTGTGGCTCTGCTCCGACAAGGCATCTTTCGTGACGGGGCACAGTCTAATCGTCGATGGCGGATTCACCGCGCGCTAATCGGCGCTAAGTCAGTTAGGCGTCTCTGCAAAAAAGAGCTCCAACCTGCTTTCCCTGATTTCGTCTACTGCGCGCGCAAGGCGGTGATGGGATCGACCCTGGTTGCGCGCAGTGCTGGAACATAGCTGGCGACAATTGCGACTACGAGTAGCACCAGTGAGATGCCAACGAAAGTGATTGGATCAGTGGCACTGATTCCAAAGAGCAACGTTGCCAGCACGCGGGTCAGAAAAAATGCCGCCACCAACCCGAGGATCATACCTGCGCCGACTAGCTTGAGCCCCTGTTTCACCGTCATTTGCAAGACGTCGCTGCGTCGCGCACCCAGCGCGATGCGAATGCCGATCTCGCGTGTTCTTTGCGTAACGGAGTAGCTCATTACTCCATAGATCCCAACCGAAGCGAGCAGGAGCGCCAGAGTGGCGAACAAGCCTAACAACAGCATGCTAAAGCGCTGCCTGGCGATCGCCTCTGACACAATATGATCCATCGTGTCGATGGCGGCGACTGGTTGGTCCTTGTCCACCGCCCATATCGCATTGCGAACCGAGGTGGCAAGACTCATCGGTTCCACGCTTGTCCGCACGACCAGCGCATTCGCTGCCAGATCCTTGAGCTGTCGATAGCTGAAATACATCTGCATTTTCGGCTCCGCGATGAAATCGTTTTGCCGGACATCCTTTACAACGCCAATCACCTCTCGCCAGGGTGCGTCCGAAGTGGTCGCACCCATCTTCAGACGTTTGCCAAGGGGGTCCTGTCCCGGCCAATAGTGCTGCGAGGTTTTCTCACTGATCACGACTACTTTTTTCGAATCCGCCCTGTCTTGGTCGGTGAAGTCGCGGCCGCGAATCAGTGGAATTCCCATTGTGCTGAAGTAGCCTGGACCGATGGCGCGATAGATTACATCGGGCCACTGACCCGGCGACGGATCGGGAATGCCTTCCACGGCAATGCTCCCCGAATCGCCATTGTACGTGAACGGCAGGTTACCTGCGACAGCTATTGATTGTACACCGGGCAGGGCCCGGATGCGACGCAACACCTCATCGAAAAATATTGAACGACGCTCCCCGTCCGGATACTTCAGCTCCGGCAGATCTATCTTCATGGTCAGCAGATGATCTGCACGAAATCCGGGATCAAGATTTCGCAAATGGAGAAAGCTGTTGATGAGCAACCCGGCGCCAATGAGAAGGATGAACGAGACGGCGACTTCGCCGATGACAAGCAACCCGCGGAGGCGATTTCCTTTTCTGCCCACGGCGGAATCACGGCCACCTTCTTTCAACGAATCGTTGAGATTCGAGTGCGACGCGTGCAGCGCTGGCGCAAGTCCGAACGCAATTCCAGTCAACAGGGCGACCGACGCGGTAAACACGAGCACCTTGGCGTCAATGTTGATAGTCTGTATCTGCAAAATCATTGAAGGAACAAATGTCTTCAGCACACGGACTCCCGCCACAGCCAGCAGCAATCCGAAACCGGCGCCCAGGGACGCTAGCAATACACTTTCGGTTAAAAATTGACGCGTCAGGCGGAAACGGCTGGCACCCAGCGCGAGTCGCAACGCGATCTCCTTTTCTCGCACCGCAGCGCGAGCAAGCAGCAAATTGGCAACGTTTGCGCAGGCAATAAGAAGGACAAAACCGACCGCGCCGAGTAGGATGAGCAACGCCGGCTTGATGTCGCCGACTATTTCCTCGTGCAACGGCGTGACGGCCGCACCGATCCGCGTGTTGTACCTTGGATATTCTTTGGCAAGACGCACGGCAATCGTCTCCATCTCCGCTTGTGCCTGTTTAAGGGTGATGCCGGGCTTCATGCGCGCGATCACATCAAGAAAATGATTGCCGCGCTGCGTTGTTTCCTCATTGGTAAACGCGATCGGCACCCATAGCTGGTCATTCCAGTTTCCGTACGCCGGCAGATGCACCGAGCGCGGCATGACGCCGATCACAGTATAGCTTTCCCCATTCAATGTAACTGCCCGGCCAATGACGCTCGGATCGGAACCGAAACGCCGTTTCCATAGCGAGTCCCCCAGAAGAACGACATGTGCGCCAGGCCGATCGTCTTCCGGTACGAATGTGCGCCCAAGCAACGCGGGCACACCTAACAAGTCGAAGAGGTTGGCTGAGACGCGGCGGCCGTCGACGCGCTCTGGTTCACCAACTCCGGTCAGGTTGAAGCTGCGCTCGGACATTGCTGCCATTGCGGTGAAGACCGTGTTCTGCCTCTGCCAGTCGACGAAATTAGGCGGCGACGGAGTATTTTTCGGAAAACCAAGATGCGTGGCATTTTCCCACACCATCACCAGTTGTCCGGGTTTGTTGAAGGGGAGCGGCCGCAGCAGGACAGCGTTCACGACGCTGAAGATTGCGGTGTTCGCACCGATGCCGAGGGCCAGAGCGCACACAGCGACGATGGTGAACCCGGGATTTTTCAGGAGCGTACGCAGGCCGTAACGCAAGTCTTGACTGACATCGGCAAATATATTGGTCTTGGTTTCGGCTCCCAAAGTGACCGGGTCTTGCGAGACACGACGCTCCACGTTTTTCAGCTCGCCGCCTGACAAGTCAGTTGTGTTGAGCTGCTCGAGGACTTGTTGGCGTGCTTCCTCGTCCGGCACACCGCGGCTGAGCGCCCGCTCATATTCCTCTTCGAGATGCTGCGAAAGTTCTTCAACGATTTCCGCCTCTCGCATGGGAGACAAACCGAGTTTTGTCAGGCGCTTCCTGATCTCGCCCTTGAAATCAGGCATGTTGAATCCCGGTAATCAGGTTGATGGCTTCGACGAAATCATGCCAGCCGGCGCGCTGCTTCGACAGCACTTTTTTACCCAACGGCGTGAGCCGATAGTAGCGGCGTCGTCGTTGGCCGGACTTTTCGAGCCACCGGCCGCGGATCCAATTGCGTTTCTCCAGTCGATAAAGCAGTGGGTAAAGGGAAGCGACGTTGAATCGAATCGCGCCGCGCGAGCGCATCTCGATCAGCTGCCCGATCTCGTATCCATGCCGGGCTCGATTTTCGAGGAGAGACAGAATCATCAACTCCGCACTGCCCTTTTTCAGTTCACGATCGGGGACTGGCGATGTCATATATTGCTAAGGCATATATTCAGCGACAGACAGCTGTCAAATGAGAACATTCGATTATTTTAATCACAAAGAGCGGAGAGCACGCAGAGATGAAGCGATTCGCAACACGAATAGAAAGGAAAACGGCAGTTCATCAGAAAAGCAGGAACGCAGGAATTTAGGTAGGGCGACCACTCCTGTGGGCGCCGCTCTTTCGGCGTGCAGAGGACTGCCCGCTCTACCTATTTGTACGCGACCGCCGCGCTCGATGGGCCGGCAAGGTGGACGACTTCAAAGCGCTTGAAGCCAACTTCGCGACACCATTTCTCGAAATCCGCGGCAGAATAATCGAACGCATCGCCGAACTCGATCAGCATGTTGAGAGACATGAGTAGGCCAAAAACATTTTCGCGACGCGAGTTATCGATCAAGGCTTCGACCGAGATAAACGCGCCGCCGGGCGGGAGCGCATCATAGGCGGCGCGGATCAGCTTCATCTTTTTCTCCAAATTCCAATCGTGCAGAATCATTCCCATCGTGATCACGTCCGCCTTCGGCAGCGGGTCGTGAAAGAAATCACCCGTGGCGGTTCGAATGCGATCGCCTAATCCGGCAGCGGCAATGTGTTTTTCCGCGACGGACTGGACCGGCGGCAGGTCGAAGCTGATGCACTCGATTTGGGGATGTTTCTTGGCGACTTCGATGCAAAGCAAGCCGGTCGCGCCGCCGACGTCGCACAGCGTGCCATAGCGGGAGAAATCGAATTTGCCGGCCAGCGCTTCAAAGTTGATGCGCGAGAGGCCGGTCATCCCGTCGAGGAAGCGCTCAAGCTTTTCAGGGTCGGCATACAATTCATCGAAAATGTTTTTGCCGCCGTGCTTGGTTTCGTTTTGCGGTTTCCCGGTGCGCAGCGCTTCGGGCAAATCATTCCAGTACTTGAACAGCCGTGCATTGAGCATCTCCGGGATTCCGCCGATGTAACGCGGGCTGTTGCGGTCGAGATACAGAGCTGTGGCTGGCGTATTGAAATATTTCGCGTCGGCGCCGTCGCCCTCACGTTCGAGCAATTTCATTGCCACGAGCGCGTCGAGAAAATCGGCGATGCCGCGCGGGTGCAGACCGATCTCTTTGCCAATCTGCGCGCCCGTGAGCCGGCACTGTCCAAGCGTGGTGAACAGATCGAACGTGACCGCCGTGAGAAGAACTTTGGAATTCCAGAATCCGAAGGCGGTTTGCAGAATTGCGTCGGGTGTTGGTGAAGCTGTATTCATGCGGGTGGACTAGAGCATTGGAGATTTCTTTTTGCTAATCAGCAACAGCCGCCTGAATGCACTGCTCAGAATCGAGAAAAATCAGCGGTTTTTTGCTCACTGCGCCGGAAAACACGACAACGCGGTCTCTCGTTGCCTTATCTCGAAGACCTACAACTCGTGCGCGTTGAAGGTGTCGCCCTGGCGGAGCTCGCCTGTCTCGTAACCTTTACGAAACCAGCGCACTCTTTGTTCCGAAGTGCCGTGCGTAAACGAATCGGGCACAACGTAACCGCGCGCTCTGCGTTGCAACCTGTCGTCGCCAACCGCAGCTGCCGCGCGCATTGCTTCCTCGATGTCGCCCGCTTCGACGACCTGCTTGGTGCGATCGGCATAGCGCGCCCATACCCCGGCCAGAAAATCGGCCTGCAACTCGAGCCGCACCGACAGTTGATTGTATTCGGAGTCGCTTATGCGACGGCGCGCCGCCTGCACGCGATCGGTAATGCCAAGCAGATTTTGGACGTGATGGCCGACTTCGTGAGCTATGACATAAGCCTGCGCGAAATCGCCACCCGCGCCTAATCGTTCCTGCAACAACCGATAGAACCCAAGATCGATGTAAACGCGCCGGTCTTGCGGACAATAAAAAGGTCCGCTTGCGCCGCTCGCGAATCCGCAACCGGAAGACGTTTGATCGGAAAACAGGACGAGCTTCGGTTCTTCATATTGACGCCCCATTTGTCTAAAGATGTCGTGCCACGCATCCTCTGTGTCGGCCAGGACAACGGCGACGAACTTCCCCGCTTCATCACGAGGCGCTACGCCGTCGACCTGCCCAGGTTGCGATATTGATGCGCCTTGCTGCGAATTGAGCAACGCCTGTGGATCGCCGCCAAGCACCAGATAAAGAACAACGACAATGACTCCGCCGATCCCGCCGCCAATCGCCAGACGTCCGCCGCCTCCGGAGCCGCGTTCATCGTCGACATTTTCGCTTTCGCGTCTGCCTTGCCACAGCATCTACCAAATAAAACGCGAATCGGGTATCGTTCGGCCTCGTTGCCAAAAAAATCTTCTCTTCGAGCGTATCGTGGCGAAGAATCCTCCGCACACTGAACGCCAACAACGTGAGCAAACATTCGCGCCGTATTTCCTTCGTACTCCTCGCGCTTTTCATTGCGTGCGCGGGCAGCGCAAAGGCCGATCCGGTAGGCGATTTTTTCAAAAAAGTTGGCCAATCAGTTTCGAAAGCTTTCCAACCTCAGCCGACGCCGCCGCATCAGCCGAAAAAATTGGCGCGCACATCACGGCGTTCTACTCCATCAACATCAAACGTTCCCGGCCCCACTCCAATTGCGCTCGAACAGTCGCCGCAGCCGACTCAGGAAGAGAAGCCGACTCGCGGCGTGTTGCCCGCTTCACTCGTGCCTGCGGAAAAAGCAAAAGGCGACATGCCGTATGCCATTCCAGTGCCCGGCCGAAAAGGCATCGTCACAAGTCCGTATGCGCCGGAGGGAAACTATGTCGATGTCAGTGCTTTTGCTCCCGGGTCCGCTGTGAAGGATCCATACACAGGAAAAATTTTCCTCGTGCCGTAAACCTGGATAATCTCGAAAGCCGAGATTATTGAACAGGAAGCGGGCGCTCATGACGTTTTCCGTTTTATAAAGCGCGTGATCAGCAGGACGACAAAGCCGCAAACGCAAAGCCAGGCAAACCAGTCGCCCGTTCTCGTGTAGAATGTTTTCGCGCGCGAGATATCGACCTTTCCGCTAATGGAAACGAATTGATCGGGTGCCGTCGCGATTTCAGCGAGAATGGGGCCGCGATTGTCGCTCAGCGTCAAAAGTCCATTACGTGCCGCGCGAGCGACCGCAAAACCGTTCTCTACGCCGCGCAGTGCGGCCATGCGCGCATGCTCCCATCGATCCAATCCAAAGTCCCACGCCGGAACCAGCAAGAGATTCGCGCCGTCGCCGCCATATTGGCGACTGAGCCGGGGAAAATCCATGTCCTTGCAAATTTGCAGCCCCCAACGACCGGAGGGCTGGTCGACAAGCACGCGTTTGTCGCCCGGACCTTCCGGCTCCACTCCGGGCAAAAGATGATGTTTGTCATAATTCGCTTGCTTGCCGTCAGGTGCATAAAACCGTGACGAATTGAAAGCC
>DATBDI010000144.1:0-2731 GCA_036270025.1 Candidatus Udaeobacter sp.
GGCAGCCTCCTCACCGCACGCGAATTGCAGACGGCGACGTTGCTGCCCAACGGCAAGGTGCTCGTGGCAGGAGGATTCAACAGCGGCTCTCGCGAGAGCGCGGAACTGTACGATCCGGCCACCGGGAGCTGGACCGCCACCGGCAGCCTCGCCACCGCACGCTATGCTCACACGGCAACGTTGCTGCCTAACGGCAAGGTGCTCGTGGCAGGAGGACTTGACAGCAGTTTCAATCCTTCCGCGAGCGCGGAACTTTACGATCCGGCCAGCGGGACCTGGACCGCCACGGGCAGCCTCGGCACCCTACGCGCTTTTCACACGGCGACGTTGCTGCCCAACGGCAAGGTGCTCGTGGCAGCAGGACAAGGCACCAGCGGCGTCGTTCTCGCGAGCGCGGAACTTTACGATCCGGCCAGCGGGACCTGGAGCGCCACCGGCAGCCCCGGCACCGCGCGCTATTTGCACAGGGCGACGTTGCTGCCCAACGGCAAGGTGCTCGTCGCTGGAGGATTTGGTAACAGCGACTATCTCGCGAGCGCGGAACTGTACGATCCGGCCAGCGGGACCTGGACCGCCACCGGCAGCCTCGCCACCGCACGCTATGTTCACACGGCGACGTTGCTGCCCAACGGCAAGGTGCTCGTGGCAGGAGGAGTTAACAGCAGCGGCGTTCTCGCGAGCGCAGAACTGTACGATGTTGGGCTCGGGTTTATGAGGCCTGACTGGCAGCCGCAAATCGCCACCGCGACTTCGCCCCTTATAACGGGCACCAGCCTCGTGCTCACCGGCTCGCGGTTTCAGGGTATCTCGCAAGCCTCCGGCGGAAACTTCCAGGACTCATCGACTAATTACCCGGTGGTCCAACTGCGTGCCATCGACAACAGCCAGGTCGCGTCTCTCCCGGTGGATCCAATAGCAGGCTGGTCTGATACCACCTTTGCTTCGACCCCGGTCAATAATTTTCCTCCAGGACCAGCCTTGGTGACCGTCTTTACCAACGGCATTCACAGCGACGCCAAATATGTCCTCGTAACGAGTCCCTCGCCGAGTCCAACACCTACGCCTACAGCCACCGCAACCGCCACGGCGACAGCAACAGCGACCGCAACCGCAACCGCAACCGCAACCGCAACAGAGACTCCTACGCCAACACCAACTGCAACGGAAACTCCAACGGCCACGCCGACAGCTACTGCTACAGCTACGGCGACAGCAACGGCTACGGCTACTGCAACGTCAACGCCAACACCAACAGCTACACCAACAGCAACGTCAACACCGGCACCAACACCGAAGGCTCCGAAGGCAGAAAAGGCAACTCATGTGAAAGCCACCAGCTTCACCGCGAAGTGGCACAGTGTTGGCGGTGCAACAGGTTACCGGTTGGATGTGGCTACGGACCCTGCTTTTGTCGATTTCGTGGCCGGGTACCAAAATTTGGACGTTGGCAATGTCACTAGTCGAAACGTGACCGGGCTGACACCGAACACGAATTATTACTACCGGTTACGGGCATATAACGGCAACGGTACCAGCCCCAATTCCAACGTCATCAACGTAAAGACGAAGCCCCACTGAAACAGCTCCAGTTGCGTGCGCTTTCCGACGTGAACGTGACGCAGACAATGCAATTTAGCCCCCGGTACCAATTAGTGCAGCAGCGCCAGGCAAACTGACAGCCTCCCTGGAGATTTTCGCTTTGCCCAAAGTGACCGGCAATCTGTGAAAATCTGCATCAATGCTTCGAAGTCGCTCAGCACGGCGTCTATAGCGAAAGAAATCTTCGTCCGCACATGACACGAATTTGAAACTCGCTTGCCTCCCGGCTCGCTCGCCGTTTCCCATCGCGGCTTTGCCTTCTGTGTCGCCGATCCCATCGGCTCCGCTCACGAACCCGCGCGGATTGAACCGAACCAATTGACGCAGCTGTCATTAGGTTCGTGACCATTGCTTTAATTCGTGTCTCTTTTCCAAGTCCCCTGGCAAGCGAAGCGCATGCGCTACAATTCCTCCCATCCGCGGCATCCGCGTAGTCCGCGGATTAAAAAATTCAGTCCTCTTGAAAAATTTCCGGGAACTTCGCCCCGAATTTCCGGGACTGGGTAGCGAAGACAAACATTACCCCGAAAGGAAAACGAAAAACAAAAATGAAAACACCTATGAAACGAAACCTTAACAAATTCGCGGCCCATTTGCTCTTCGCATCTATGGCCATCATTTGCTCTCTCACAATGTGGGGGAGCCCTCCCGTGAATGGAAGAGCACAGGGTATTGGCAAGACAACTGCCGTAATCGAACGTGAGCCGGCCAATCCCCTTGGAACAATAGTACCGGCGATCGCCCCGCCGTTCGATTCGAATTACTCGTTAGTCAGCGTCGGCTACCCGCCTGGCGTGGTATGGTACTACGGTGGTCTTACATTCAAGTATGACGACCCGAATACGCTGCTCATTGGCGGCGCAGCTGGCAGCCCAGTTGGCCACATCTACCAGATTGCAGTCATTCGCGATGGGAACGGCCATATTACCGGCTTTTCCGGTAGCGCTACACTGTATCCGGGCGCAGGATCGACGATTGGCCAATTCAACGACGCGGGCCTCGCCTTTGGACCGGCCAATGTGCTCTTTGTAAGACGCTATCCTGCCAATGAGCTTGAACAGAGCAAGGTTGGCAGTATGGCGCCTGATAAGGTAATAAATCTCGCGCCACTCGGCGTGACAGGTGGCGGTGG
>DATBDI010000145.1:0-1925 GCA_036270025.1 Candidatus Udaeobacter sp.
GAACTCGTCGAAGCCGTGGACGGTAGGCAGGAACTCATTCAAGTCGCCTAGGTGGTTCTTGCCGAACTGACCGGTGGCGTAGCCTTGCGCTTTGAGTGCAGTGGCAATCGTGCATGCCTCGGCTGGAATCCCGATCTTGGCACCAGCCTGCCCGACTGTGGTCATGCCGGTGCGAATCGGCAGTTCGCCCATGATGAAGTTCGCGCGACCTGCCGTGCAACTGGCCTCGGCATAATAGTCGGTGAACAGCATGCCTTCCTTGGCCATCTTGTCGAGGTTCGGCGTCCGCCCGGCCATCATGCCGCGATGGTAGGCGCCAATGTTCCACATGCCGATATCATCGCCCATGATGAAAAGGATGTTCGGTTTCTTTTCTTGCGCCTTGACTTGGGCGACAGCGCTAAAAAGCGCAGCAGTGGCTATAACTATAACTAGCGACAAGCCGTTATAACTTAAGTTTCGTTTCGTTTTGGATCTTGTTAGTTTCATTTGTGGTTTTCTCGTTATTTAGTTATGAGTAATCTAGGAATAGAAAGGTGTTACAGTTTGCTCACCTTTCCCATGCGCGGCGGCCGCACCGGGGCGGCCACTCCATAGATGACCGTGATTCCAGAACCTCCACCCCATGTAGAAGTGGGGCGAAATGGATCCGGCGCGGCGGCGCCATTGAGATCGTTCCAGTTATTCGCTGCCCAAACGTCACCCGCAGGGTCGATGGATACGTCGGTTAGCATTTGGATGCTGCCGCCTTTGAAGACGTGGATGGCATCGCCGGCCTTCGTGCCTGCGGGATGACCTGTCGTATTGTCTCCGGCCATCAAGACAACCCCACGCCCCCAGAAATTGCCGATCCAGACATCGTCGTTGCCATCGATATTCAAGCCCCACGGCACACTGACCGCCTTGTCACCGGTGAAGCCGGTTGCCGCTGGCTGGGAGCCATCGGGGCGGATCATGTTGACGACGCCGGTGACCATCTTGGGGTTACTGGAAAGGACCTTGAGCATGTGTCCCGCCGCGATTTTGAACTGCTCCATGATGGACGCGCCGTCGGGAATAACCGGCGGCGGAAAATCGAGCGACATGTTACTCGCAACCCATACGTTGCCCTTTGAGTCGAGCGCCAGGGCACGGACACCGATCCCGGCGCGGAATGACTCCGCCTTGGAAGGATCATCGGCGGGAAACCGGACGACTTTGTCCGACTGCGAGTTGCTGACCCATACGCGATTTTGGTCATCGATGACGATGTCGAAGGGTGATTTCAGCCCGGCGACTTTTACGGTGCGACCGTCCTTCACTCGCCCACCGGGGAAATATAGGAGCTGATTATCCGACCCATCGGCGATCCAGACGTCACCATTTGCGGCGACACCGATGCCCATCAGGCCGAGAAATTTCTCTTTGAAGGGAAAGTCGCTTTCTTTGCCGACGGGACGACCATCGAAATCCATCACAAGAATCTTCCCGTTGAAACTTGTGATCCAGACCTTGTCCCGCGTCACGGCAGTGCCCCAACCGACTCCATCAATGCCCATCCCGGTGAAACCCCTGATCGGTGGCGAGAGAGCGGTTCCATTGGGCGAGAGTTTGACCACTCCGCCACCGATACTTTGGTTCACTCCCGACTGCGAGCCCGCCATCCAATTTTGCCCGCTCCACAGATTTCCCTCGGCATCGAACATGAGCCGACCGGCCGAGTAAACGCCGCCGCCCGCGAAACAAAGCGAGAGGGCGAAGTCATCTGGAACGTAGGCAAGATACGGCACGAATGGAGCCTTGCGCCGGGAACCGTCTTTGGGCTGCGGGTAGGCTTCGTCGAACAAGGCGTAGAGATCTTTCGGGCTGGTCCATGGCATGCGAGCAATGCCGGCCATTGCTTCGAGAATGTTCTTCGGCGTAACACCATTCGGCAGGGTGGCAGC
>DATBDI010000146.1:0-8476 GCA_036270025.1 Candidatus Udaeobacter sp.
GTCACGGTGCGCCTGGAGTATCGGCAGGAAAAATTGCACGAGCACGTTCAGGCACAGGAAATCACATATCACAATATTCGTGGCACCAATAAGACGGAATTCAAAGTAATTGGAGACGACTACTTTGACGATGGTCAGGTCGTTGCCTGGCGCTGCCTTTTGATCGCGAATGGCCGGATTGTGGCGGAGAATCGCTCATTCCTGTGGGAATGATTGCGACGCTGTGCGAATCGCTCGGAGCAACGCTTTTGTCTCGCATGCAGCCCTTCGTGATGCGGCTTTCGAAGAATTGGTGAGACTTTCTGTAGTCTTGGGAGGTTTGACATTATAGCCACCGGACTGGTATCCTTTAAGGAGGTAACGTGGATTCATCTATTCAAGTAGGGGTAAAAGGCCCGACCGTATGGGTGAAAGTGGAGGGAAGAGGTAGTTTCCTCAATAGCGGTAATCTCAAGGAGTTCGCGCGCGAGATGCTGGACCGCGGCTATCGCGAATTCGTCGTGGATCTGGCTGATTGCGCCATGATGGATTCCACTTTCATGGGCACAATGGCCAGCGTGGCATTGCGCTTAAGAGAACTCGGTCAGGGTCATCTCCACGTCATCCATTGCGGCAATCGCAGTCATGATCTTCTCTCCGGCCTGGGTCTCGATCAGATATTCGACATTCACGCAAACGGCGAGCGCCCCCCAGAATGCGAAGAGCTCGATCGATCTGCTGCAGCCCTGCTGCGCGAGGCCGAGAAAAGGCAGCAGGCAGAAACAATGCTCGAAGCACACGAGGCACTTTGCGAGGCGGCGCCGGAAAACATACTTCGATTCAAGGACGTTCTAGATTTCTTAAGACAAGACCTTCATCACGAGACGTCCTCGAAGTAAGCTGGCCCTAGCGCAATGTGGCCAACTCTTCTCCTCGGACTGCTCGTCGCGTCCGTCGCCGGATGGATTGTCACCGCATGGCTGCAGGCGCGGCGGATTCGCCGACTGGAGCGTTCTCATGAGGAGATTCAAGTTGAAGAAACGCTCGTTTTCGATTTTCTGCATGGCCTCGGCGAAGCTTTTCGCGAGACGATCCGACCACAGGAACTTCACCGACTCATTGTCGAAGGCGCTACGCGCATTCTCGACGCACAAGGGGGCGCGCTGTATGTCACTGATCGCACCGGCGGAAAGCTGACGCCCGCTTATATCTCAAAGGGCTGTCCGCCGCTCATAGATATTCCGCCGAACATTTTTCAACAAGCAGCCGCTGCTCCCGCTGCTCTCGAAAGCTTTCTGCGACTGCACACAGTCGCCCCGGGCGAAGGCCTGATCGGGCGCGTGTGGCAGACCGGACAGGCTGTTTGGTTGAATGATTTCTCCGATGTGCCGGAGTTGGCGAAACTGCGCGGCAGCGCGTTTGGCAGTGGATCTGTGATGGCGGCGGCGCTGCGGTATGGAAGTCAGGATCTCGGCGTGGTGGCGGTTGCGAACGGCCCCAGGGGAGCGGCTTTTTCCCAGGGTGAGTTTGTCGTTTTCAAATCGATCGCGGAGCAATCAGCCTTTGCTCTCTACAACGCGATCATCTACTCGATGGCGAATGAAAAAAAGCGACTGGACCACGATCTCGAGATCGCCCGGGACATTCAGCGGATTTTACTTCCAGCAGAAGCACCGGCCATCAACGGATTTCAAATCAGCGGCATTAATGTGCCGGCCCGCCAGGTAAGCGGTGATTACTTTGATTACATTCAGGTAGACGAGGAGCGCTTCGGCGTGGCCATCGCAGACGTTTCGGGCAAAGGTGTGCCGGCGTCGCTAATCATGGCGATTTGCCGCAGCGTTTTGCGCGCCGAAGCGGCTCGCAATCCATCTCCGGCGGACGTTTTGCGGAAGGTGAATCGACAGCTTTATCCCGACATCAAGGAAGACATGTTTATCAGCATGGCTTATCTTATCCTGAACCACCAAAACAATGGCGTTACCCTCGCGCGCGCAGGACACGATGCACCATTGCTTTACAAGCGGCAGTCCGAGACGGTTACCCCGGTGAAGTCGCCGGGAATGGTGGTGGGAATTGACAGCGGGAACGTGTTTGATAGGCTTACAACTGACTTCGCCATCCCGCTCGAACGCGATGATTGCCTCGTTCTTTATACGGACGGGGTGACGGAAACACTCAACACCGACGGAGACGAGTTCGGCCTCGACCGTCTGATGCAATCTGTTCGCGCCAGCGCGAACGGCGGCGCACAGGCGATTGTGAAGAAAATCACCGAAGATGTGCGCGAGTTCACCGGGCCGACACCTCAAAACGATGACATAACCTTGATCGCCATCCGCAAAACATGAAAAGGACCCCAGCATCCGAACAGAGCAAGGAAACGAAAGGACTAACCGCTTCGCGTGACGCCACCACAAGCGCGGTCGACACTGGCCAATCCGAGGAGGAAGATCCAATGGCCGGCTTGCAGGCCGATCTCGACCGCTTTCGTGACCTCGCTTTGCGTAGCCAGGCCGATTTCGAGAACTACAAAAAGCGTTCCGCTCGCGAAAAGGAGGAGGCAATCAAGTACGCCAACAGCTCGCTTCTCCAGCGGCTTGTGTCGATCATCGACAATTTTGAGCTCGGCCTTGCAGCCGCAAAAGAGCAGGGCGAAGCGTCGCCAATCTACGCCGGCATGGTTCTCGTACAGAAACAACTGAACGATCTGCTCTCGGAGAATGGGCTTTACACGATTGAAGCCGAAGGCAAAGAGTTCGATCCAAACGAACATGAGGCAATTGCGCATGAGGCGAGTCACCACGTTCCGGAAGGCAACGTGCTGCGACAAACACGACGCGGTTATCGATTCAAAGACCGGTTGCTGCGGCCCGCCAAGGTAGTCGTTTCCAGCGGGCCCGGAAAATAGCACAGGTTTATTGCCTCACCGTCTCACCAGTCCCATTAGTCACATGGACTTTAGCCACGATGGCCACTACGAATAAGCGCGATTACTACGACGTCCTGGGCGTTGGACGCAATGCCACCGAAGAGGAGGTCAAACGCGCGTACCGAAAATTGGCCGTCAAATTTCACCCGGACAAAAATCCGGATGACCCACAGGCCGAGGAAAAGTTCAAGGAACTCGGCGAAGCGTACGACGTCCTAATGGATCCGCAGAAGCGTGCAGCCTACGATCGCTTTGGTCATGCTGCTTTCGCCCAAGGCGGCGGCGGTTTTGGCGGCGCTACATTCCACGATCCATTCGAAATTTTCCGCGAGGTATTCGGCGGAGCAGGATTTGGCGGTGGAATCTTCGAGACGTTCTTCGGCGGCGGCGGACGAACGGAAGATCGGCGCCGCGGATCGGATTTGCGCTATGACATGGAGATCAAGCTCGAGGAGGCAGCGTTTGGCGCTGAAAAACAGATCGAGATCGAAAAACTTGACACGTGCGACAAATGCGGAGGCAGCGGCGCGGAACCCGGTTCTCGCGCGATTCGATGTCCAAGCTGCGGCGGTCGCGGCCAAGTCGTCAGTTCACGCGGATTTTTTCAAATTTCGCAGACATGTCCCCACTGTCACGGCGCCGGCGAAATCATCGAAAAACCATGTCAGAAGTGCCGCGGCGACGGACGCATCGAAAAGCTGAGCCGCATCAATCTGAAAATTCCCGCCGGAATCAGAGAGGGGACTCGGTTGCGTTCGTTAAATAACGGCGAGGCCGGTGTTAACGGTGGGCCGCCGGGCGATCTCTACGTCGTAATTCACGTCAAGGAGCACAAGATCTTTCAGCGCGAAGGCGACGATCTCTATTGCGAGGTGCCGATCCCATTTTGGGTTGCAACGTTGGGCGGAGAGATTGACGTGCCGACACTGGAAGGCAGAGCGCATCTCAAAGTGCCGGCCGGCACGCAAGGCGGGCAAATGTTCAAACTACGCGGCAAAGGGATTGTTAACGTGAACGGCCGCGGCCACGGCGATTTGTTCGCGCGGTTAATCGTCGAAGTGCCCTCGCGGCTTAATGCCGAGCAACGTGGCAAGCTCGAGGAGTTCGCGGCCCTTTGTGGCGATGAGAATACGCCGATGCGCAAAAGCTTTTTCGAGCGCGCAAAGGAGTTTTTCAAGTAGGCGCAGCGCTCGGTGGCCTCCGACTCTGTCAAGCTAATAGAGTGCCCGCGTGATGCGTGGCAAGGCCTCAACCGGCCAATCCCAACTGAACTGAAGGCGCGTTATCTTCGTGCATTGATCGCGGCTGGCTTCACGCACATCGACGCGGTCAGTTTTGTTTCGCCCAAAGCAGTCCCGCAAATGGCCGATAGCGAGAAAGTGCTGGAACAAATCGATGTGCCGGCCGATGTCGAAATAATCGGGATCGTGGTGAACGAAAAAGGCGCCGAACGGGCGATCAGCAGCCCCGGTGTCAGCACGTTAGGTTTTCCGTACTCCGTATCTGCGACGTTCCTGCGCAAGAACCAAAACCAAACGGTTGAAGACGCCCTGAAAGTGTTGCAATCGATCAAGATAACAGCTGACAAAGCCGGGCGTGGCATCGTCGTTTACGTTTCGATGGCGTTCGGGAATCCGTACGGCGATGCCTGGAACGAGGAGGAAGTCCTTCGGGCTGTGAGAACGTTGACAGCAATTGGTATCCGCTCGATTTCACTGGCGGATACTGTCGGTTTGGCAACTCCTGATCTTATCCAGCGTGTGGTCGAATCTGTCACGCGCGAATACGCCGATTACGATATCGGCGTGCATCTTCACAGCGTGCCTGGGAATGCCGCGGCAAAAGTGCTTGCCGCGTACGACGCGGGCTGCCGCCGATTCGATTCAGCGATCAGTGGGCTTGGTGGCTGTCCGTTCGCGCAGGACACGCTTGTTGGAAACATTTCGACTGAAAGTGTGATCGCGGCACTGGAACGCCGCGGCTTGGAACTGCCGATGGGCAAATCGCTCGATGCGGTGCTGGCGCTAAATTCTCAGATCGCCTCGAATTACGCCTAGGTAATACGTTGGTCAGTCGCAAGGGCCCATGCACCGTTTCTACATTTCACCGGAAAACTGGGACCGTCGCGCACTCGCCTTGACCGGCCCGGAAGCGCATCATGCGCGAGACGTCCTGCGCATAAAACCCGGTGAGAAGCTCGTGCTTTTCAACGGACAAGGACGGGAAGTCACGGCGGAGGTCGCCGATCTCGGCGAAAATGAAATTCAGTTGCGCAAATTGGATGAAGCGGAAACGCCGCCGTTACGTTGCCGGATCGTTTTGGGACAGGCAATTCCAAAACGCAAAAACATGGAGCTCATCGTGCAGAAGGCGGTCGAGATCGGTGCTGCTGAAATTTCACCGATCATTTCAGACCGCACGATTGTGCGGGTCGATTCTGAAACCGCCGCGCAAAAGCAGTCCAAATGGCAGCAAGTAGCGATTGAAGCGGCGAAGCAATGTGGTCAGAACTGGCTGCCGCGCGTGCACGCGCCAGGAAAACTCGGTGAGTTTTTTTCCGCAGCCGAAAAATCATTCGACCTTCGATTGATTGGCTCGCTGCAGCCTGATGCGCAACACTTGAAGAACATTCTCGGAGCATATGTGAACGAGCATGGCGATCGCCCTCGTAGCGTGCTGATGCTTGTCGGTCCCGAAGGCGACTTCACACCCGCAGAGCTTGCACTGGCGCGGTGTAACGGCTGCCAGCCGATCACGCTTGGCCCGATTATTCTGCGAGTGGAAACCGCAGCACTGTATTGTCTAAGCGTCCTCTCCTATGAATTGCTGATTTAGCCGATTACTCGGTCACAGCCGCTTCAACGGCAGATTTCTTGGCGACATCCGGCACAGCACGGATCTGGTCCGGTGGCGCGGCCTCGATGGACAGAATTACAAATTGCGCAGTACCGTCATCCGTATTCAGCGAGACGGTTTCGCCGACTTCGTGACCGAGCAATGCCTGGCCGATTGCGGTTTGGTACGAAATGATGTGGCGGTCGGGATCGCCGTCCCAGGCGCCAAGAATGGTATAGGCTTCTTCGCTCTGCGTCTCCAGGCTGCGCAGTTTGACGACTGTGCCAATCGAAACGCGCGATGTGTCCGGGCTGTCGAACGACGTTCCCCGCGCGTTGTGCAGCATTTGCTCGAGTTCGGCTTTCCGCCGCATCAGCACGCTTTGCATCTGTTTGGCTGCTTTGAATTCAAAGTTCTCGCTAAGATCTCCGTACGACCTGGCAAGCGCGATCTCTTTGGTGTTCTCGGGAATTTTTGTGTTTGCGAGTTCCTCGTATTCCGCTTTGCGTTTTTCCAAGCTGCTCCAGGAAACAATAAGAGGCGCAGGTTTTTCCTGTCCCTGCGCACCTGCGATCATCTCTTCGAGTTCAGGATGCACCTTAACGATCCGGGCCAGCAGCGAACGTTTGGTGAGCTCGTCAAACAGTGGGCTCAATTGCAGGCGTCGCATCGCGTCGCGCGCGAGGCCGAGATCTCCATCCCTGAAGATTTCGCCCAGTAACTCGCGGTCCTCAACGAGTGCGCGCTGTAGTTTGCTCGCGCGACCCGCAGTCGCGGCGCCGCGGGATTGTTCTCGCTCCAACGCGGCGAGGATTGCGGTCAGCAAATCCGGCGCGACCAACTCGCGCCACTGTTCACGCTCGCTGCACAGCCAGATGAGCATTTCGCTTGTGGCCGAATGCTCGCGAACGCTCCGCTCCAGCATTGCGCGAAGCTCTCCATGCTGGCCAGTTTCGCTCAAGATACGTGGAATTTGCGCCACCATTCGACCGTGAGTTGCTTGCATCAATTGCAGCGCTCGCTCTGTCCAGCGTGGACCGAGCGCCTCCGGCAAGGCCTGCAAGACTCTCTTCTCCTTTGTCGCCGACAACTTCTGCAGAATCAACGTCAGGCGCTTTTCTTCCTCGAGAATCAATTTAGAAAGGGCCAACTCAATGTGTGTTGTGCGAAGTCCCGGTACGCGTGCGAGCAAATCGTCCCGGGCGATGGTGAACTCAAACGCGAGCTCGGGATGGAGCTTCTGGTTGCGGGCAGCCGTGTTCTCAATGGCGATAATGACCGACTGAAGCTGTTTTTCAGGTTCCTTAAATTGCTCGTGAAACTTAATGATTTGCTCCAATGCCGCGAGTTGCTCCTTCGGCTGTCGCGCTTTGTTGAAGGCCGCGATCAGTTCGTCGGCGTGCGACACGCCTTCGCCGCGTATTTGGATTGGCTCAGACTTCTTGGCAGGAATTGAAAACACGCCGCTGGCCTTGACCGCCTTTTTCGCCGATTCCCACCAGCGTTTCCATTCCGCTTCCGTGAAGACGTCGCCAATCATCCACTCGCTGATCTGCTGCGGCGTCGCTTTACCGCCCAAGCTTTCCAGAACGTTTCGCACCAATTCGGCCGGATTCTCCCGGGCCAAATTCTTGATCGCGGCCAGATCCGTGGCCTTCCGTACGAGAAAGTGTTCCGGCGCGAGCGGTGTGAGGTTTTCCGCTGCGTACTGCACTTGCATGGCGTGGGCTTTCTTCGTGGCGAAATCGATGACGACCTGATTAAGCAGCAGATTCCACTCGCGCACTCGGCCAAATCCCCAGCTCTTGTGTAAACAAAATGTCCCCGGCTTTAATTTTTCCAGCTGCTCGGCAGCTTTGGAACTTAGCTTTCCCGATTCGACGAGCTTTTGTAGTTCAGGGTCCATTTATCAGATGTATACGTCACACGTGACCTATAGGTCGGCTGACGATCTCGCGCAATTTACGATTGCCGGGGGCGTCACTGCATGAAAACCTCCCCGCGGTGACGACAAGCACCTCGTTTTTGGTTGCCCTTCATTTGGACGTGTTCGTGCACAAGACGATCGCCGGAGCACCGCTGTGGGTTTGGATTGCTTTTCACGTAGGCGTCTTCATTGCGATTGGGGTCGATCTTGTCACGTTTCATTGGCGCGGCCGCGAATTGAGCATGGGCGCTGCGGCGCGACGCACCGCACTTTGGGTGCTTGTCTCGCTTGCGTTTAACGCGGTGGTCTGGCGCATCAAAGGCCCACATCACGGCCTCGATTTTCTGACCGGCTACCTCATTGAGTATTCGCTCAGCGTCGACAACATCTTTGTTTTCGTATTGATCTTCGCGCATTTGCGCGTTCCTCCGCTCGCGCAGCATCGCGTTTTGGTCTGGGGAATTGTGGGCGCGCTCATCATGCGCGGCACGATGATCATAGGCGGGATTGCCCTGGTGGAACGCTTTCATTTCGTTCTTTATCTGTTTGGTCTCTTCCTGCTCATCACCGCTGTTCGGATGTTGGTTCAAAAGCATGCACCGCCCGAGCTCACTGAAACGTGGGTAATGCGGATCTGTACCCGGCTGCTTCCGATTACGCCGGAATTCCACGAGCAACACTTCAAGGTGCACGTGAACGGCCGTTGGATGCTGACGCCACTCGCTCTGACGATGATCGTGATAGAAGTGACCGACCTGGCCTTTGCGGTTGATTCAATCCCCGCGATCTTCGCGATCACTCGC
>DATBDI010000147.1:0-2381 GCA_036270025.1 Candidatus Udaeobacter sp.
GAAGCTGTCTCAACGACGCCGTCCCCGAAGCCCTCGCAATCGGCCTCCAGCACCTCTGAAGTCGAGCGCGTAGTGGTAAGCGGCGGCGAAATCGAGAGCAGCGAAACTGACAAAGCTCAGTCAGTCACAATTCTCAGTGAGGATAACCTGAAACTGCACACGCAGCCGACGCTTGGGGACACGCTAGCTGAGCAACCCGGCGTCGGCGCCAGCGATTTCACGGCTGGAGCAAGCCGCCCGGTCATTCGCGGCCAGGCGGATAATCGCGTGCGCGTTCTCAATAACGGCACGGAAGTTTTCGACGTCTCGAATTTGAGTCCCGATCACGCCCCGAGCGTCAGCACGTTGCTCAGCCAAAGCATCGAAGTGGTGCGCGGTCCAGCGACGATTCTTTACGGCTCAGGCGCCATCGGTGGCGTCGTAAACGTGACCGACAATCTCATTCCGGTGGAGCAACCGCCGACAATGCTCAGTGGCGAAGTCGACGCCCGGTTCAACAGCGTCGATTTGGAACGCAGCGGCGCAATGGCGCTTACGCTTTCGCCGTTCAAGCATTTCGTCATTCACGCCGAAGGTTCTCTCCTGCGCACAGACGACCGAAGCATTCCGGGTTTCGCCCTGGATCAGCGCATTCGCGCTGAGCTCACGCCAGAGCAGCGGCACAACGATGGTTTTGGTGGCAATCCGTTTGGCACTGTGCCCAACACCATGGTTGAGACGAAAGACTTCGGCATCGGCGCATCTTATGTGTGGGACAAAGGTTATTTTGGTGCGTCATACACTCGCTTTCTTTCGTACTACGGCGTCCCAGATGACCCGGAGGTGGATGAGCCGGGCGTCTCGCCTGCGCGCGTGCATCTCAACGTCCGCAAGGACCAGTACAACGTGCGCAGCTCGATTATTGATCCGTTGCCGTGGTTCTCCGTGGCGAACCTGAAATTCGTGTACACCGATTACAAGCACGACGAGCTGGATAACAACAAAGTCGGCGCGACGTTTAAGACGAATGGTGTCGATTCGCGCATCGAGCTGGTGCACCAACCTATCGGCCTGATGCAAGGTTCGATCGGCTCGCAGATATTTTACAAGGATCTCTCGGTTCTTGGTGGGGAAGCTTTTTTGCAGCCGACGCACAACCTGGCCGCCGCAGGCTTCATTTTTGAAGAAGTGAAATTAGCTCCGGTGCGTCTTCAATTCGGTGTGCGCGTCGAATCCAACTCCGTCAGCATCGACTCAAGCGATCCCGAGCTGACCTCGCTAACGTCGCCAAGTCAGAAGGATCAGGAATTCTGGCCAATCAGCGGCGCCGCGGGCGCGCTTTACGATTTCGCCAAGGACTGGCAACTCGCGCTGAATCTCTCATACTCGCAACGCGCGCCGACGCCTGAGGAACTTTTCGCGCGCGGTCCACACGACGCGACGTTTCAATTCATCATCGGCGATCCCAACCTCGACGTGGAAATCAACCGCACCGTCGACCTTAGCCTGCGCAGAACTGCCGGCCGCGTCACCGGCTTCATCAGTGGTTATTACACCAGCTACGATGGGTTCATCGATTTCGCGCCTACGGGGCAGTTCGACGAGGGTCTGCGCGTTTTTGATTACAGCCCGAAAAAAGCAACTTTCTATGGTGGCGAAGGGCGAGTCGATTTCCACCTGCTCCCACTGGAAATCACAAGGCCAAACGAGCCGTCTGACTCAAAGTCGGTTAAGAACGTCATCATGGGAGGTGAAGAGACCACACAGAAAAATCCGAATGATCTCTATCTGCGGCTTCAAGCCGACTACGTGCACGCGGAAGACAGCAGCGGCGAGCCGCTCCCGCGCATCACGCCGTTTCGTTACGGCATCTCGCTCAATTACGAGAGCGAACATTGGCTTGCCACGATCGAAGGCTGGCGGGTCGATGCTCAGAACCGGGTGGCCGAATTCGAAACGTCTACGCCCGGCTACACGTTTTTAAATGCAAGTATCGGCTACAAATTTCAATGGGGACGCACATACAATTATCTCTACGCCCGTGGCACCAATCTGCTCGACGCCGAAGCGCGCGATCATCTGTCATTCCTGAAAGAGGTCCTGCCCCTGCCCGGCCGGGGCGTGGTGATAGGATTGCGCACCACATTTTAAGTCCACTAAACAACAGAGCGCGTTGGCCGTTTTTGTGTGATCGCGCTATTTTGACTCGACATGCATCGCACTGATCATTCTCGTTTCCGGAAGGCACACGACTTCGTTCCAGATTTTTCACACGCCGAGCGGCGGACGCGGATAGTGATCGGCGTTACCGCGGCCATGATGGTCGTAGAGATCGCCGTTGGATTGATGTCCCATTCGATGGCGTTGCTGGCCGACGGCTGGCACATGAGCACGCATGTGAT
>DATBDI010000148.1:0-1550 GCA_036270025.1 Candidatus Udaeobacter sp.
CGACGCATTATGAAAGGGCGCCCCTGTGGAGTAAGTTGACGGTGAATGAAACCACAACTCTCTACAACAAGGAGCACCCTCATGGATAACGGTAGCAGATACGTCGGTCTGGATGTACATCGTGACACCATTTCGGTTGCAGTTCTCGACAGCCGGGGAAAGTTGATGTTGGAGCGCGTCATACCCACCAGCGCTGCCGCTGTGCTGGAACTGCTGGAGCTGTTGCGCGGCAAGCTGCATGTCGCGTTCGAAGAAGGCACCTCGGCCCAGTGGCTGGCTGGACTGCTGCAGCCTCGTGTGGCCCAGGTTCTGGTCTGCGATCCACGCAAAAACGACCGCCACGGCAACAAGAGCGATCGCATCGACGCTCGCGAGCTGGCCGATCTGTTGCGTTGCGGCCGGCTCTGGCCCGTATTTCATCAGGACTGCGGCCTCACTTCTCTCCAGCAACTGGCCCGCACCTATCTTGTCCTGACCAAGGACCAGACCCGGGTGATGAACCGTATCAAAGCTCTTTATCGCAGCTGGGCCATCCCCTGCGCCGGCCAGAGCTGTTACAGCCCCAAGCAACGCGAAGTCTTTCTGTCCCAATTGCCCCATGCCGCAGTCCGCGGCCGCGCCCAGATCTACTACCAGCAAATGGACAGCCTGCTGACTCTGCGTCAGCAAGTTCGCCAACAACTGCTGCGCGAAGGACGCAAACAGCCCGCTCTGCGCCTGCTCTGTCAGATTCCTTATATCGGCCCTATGCGCGCCACCCTGCTGCTGGTCTTCATCCAGAGTCCGCATCGTTTTCGCACCAAGCGCCAGCTCTGGGCCTACTGCGGTCTGGGCATCGAGACCCGCGACAGCGGTGAGTATCGCTTCCGCCACGGCCAACTGGAACGCAAGCGCCAGCCCACCGTGATGGGCCTGAACCGGAATCATCATCACTTGCTCAAGTACGTGCTCAAGAGCGTTGCCGCACGTTGCTGCTCCGGCTCCGGCCCCATACGCGACTTTGCTCAAGCTCTACTGGACCAGGGCATGCGCCCAGAGATGGTCCGCCTGACCGTGGCCCGCAAGATCGCCGCCATCATTCTGGTCCTGTGGAAGAAAGGAGTCAGCTTCGACGCCCACTATCTGAAACCACAAGCAGCTTGAGCGTTGGGTGAACAGCTGCCATCCCGCGATTGCTCTGCCGGTGGTGGTTCCTGATTCTGCCGACGCTCGGGTTCGAGGGTGAGTCTCCTTCGGGTGCTTAGTCCAGGTTTGGTTTCCACCCGCCTGAGTCTCTCTTGCGATTCTAGGCCCCCTCGGATAACCCAACAAAGCTATAGGCCTGGCTGGTCCAGAAGTCTCCAATAGAATCATGGTTAACACTCAACCGCAGTTCTGCTTGTGAACGTCAAAAGAAACCTGGGACGTCGTCGCCGCCCACATGAGCATTGTTAGGGACACAGCTGAAAACCCCTCCTCTGAAAAGGTGAGGCTTGGGGCTGGATGCCGCGTGAATCACACGCCGCCAGTCGTAGGTGAAAACTTTCTCTTGACTTCCCCTTTCATAGAAT
>DATBDI010000149.1:0-4553 GCA_036270025.1 Candidatus Udaeobacter sp.
CCTTGCGTCGCTAACCCACAGGCGAAAAGCGCAGCATGCTCTTCCGCAATGCCGACGTCGAAGTAGCGAGTGGGGTGCGCCTTGGCGAAATGCGAAAGGCCCGTCCCGCTCGGCATCGCCGCCGTGATGGCCACGAGCTTCTGATTGGTGTCCGCGAATTTCGCCAGTGTCTTGCCAATGATTTCCGAATAGGTGGGCGTCGCCGTCGGCGCAGTCTCGCCGCTTTCGATCTTGTATTTGCCTAGGCCGTGAAATTTGTCGGGCTGTTTAATGGCCGGTTCGTACCCTTTGCCTTTCTTGGTGAGAATGTGCAGCAGCACCGGCTCTTCCTGCGTCTTCAGAAACTCGAATGTCCGTATCAATAACGGGATATCGTGCCCATCGATCGGGCCGTAGTAGCGCAGTCCGAGTTCTTCGAAAATCACGCTCGGCACAAGCAAACCCTTGACGCTTTCTTCCACCTTATGCGCGAGCTGCACGCCGGTTTTTCCAAGGATCGCCTGGACGAAATCGCGCGCCTTATCGTGTAGATGCGCATAAGTGGGATTCGTCACGATGCTGTTTAGGTAGTTAGCGATCGCGCCCACGTTTTTTGCGATCGACCACTCGTTGTCGTTAAGCACGACGATGAAACGCTTGGTATGCGTTTTGACGTTGTTGAGCGCTTCGTAGCTGATTCCACAGGTGAACGCGGCATCGCCCGCGATTACGACAACGTTTTCATCGCCGCCGCGCAGATCTCGTCCCACAGCCATGCCGAGACCAGCGGAAAGCGCCGTGCCAGCGTGACCGGCACCGTAGCAATCGTGTTCGCTTTCCGTGCGTAGCAGAAATCCATTGAGCCCGGCGAATTGGCGCATGGTGTGGAATCGATCGAGCCGCCCGGTAAACATTTTGTGGACGTACCCCTGGTGACTCACGTCCATGACGAATCGATCGCGCGGCGTGTCAAATACGCGGTGTAAGGCAATCGTTAGCTCAACAACGCCAAGATTTGGCCCGAGATGTCCGCCAGTCTGGGAAAGCACCTTGATCAGCTCCTCGCGCACTTCCTGCGCGAGCTGCGGCAGATCCTGCTCGTTTAGCGCCTTGATGTCGGCCGGCGAGCGGATGCCGTCGAGCAAACGCGTCGGCGCAGCGGTTGCGGCGCTATCTTGAGAAGTCTCAGAAGAGTTTGATTTCGTCATTTGTGCTGTCGGATTCATCGACTGTCGGTGCCGGCGCGGTCGTCTCCTGTGTTGGCTCGAACTGTTTGATTGTCATCTTACCCGCGCTATTGCGCGCTATGATTTCGATTTTCTGCTCAGCATTGGCGAGCCGTTCCTGGCATACTTTCACAAGGTTCATTCCTTCTTCGTAACGAACGATCAAATCCTCAAGCGGCAATTTACCGGATTCCATTTGCTCGACGATTTTTTCGAGCCGGTCCATCGCTGCTTCGAAATTAAGCTCAGCCTCGCGCGGCTTCGGCTTGCTGCTCATGGGGCGAAGGGGAAATTAAGCACAGGTTAGCCGGGAGAAAAGGGCGACTTCCGTTGTAGCGTCCGCTGTCCTCAGCGGATTTCGTGCGCGGCGCCTCCGTGTGAGCTGTAGCGTGCGCTGTCCTCAGCGCATCTCACCCGTCCATGAGGGAGACTCCGCTGAGGACAGCGGACACTACAACCCGCTTCTGCGCTGAGGACAGCGCACGCTACAGCAATCCACGCGAAATAAACACTCGCGCCAGTTTGAAGCTCAGCGAATGTTCACTCCCGAACCCGCGGAAGATGCGCGTATTCCAACTCCCTCAGCGCCGTCAATTGAACCAAACGGCTCAGACCTCATCGCCAACTACGTCCTTTTACTCGATGTGGGACGCCGTTGCGCGTTTCGCGAAGGAAATTCGCGCCAGCGATTTCATGTCGGAAATGATCCGCCGCCGCGACGCATACGGCAGCGAAGGAGCTATGGGCGCGCTCGATTGCGCCACAGTTTACGCACTGACGCGGTGGCTCCGGCCGATCGTCGTGGTCGAATCGGGCGGGTTCATTGGCATGTCCTCAGTGTTCATCTTGAAAGCGCTCGCAGATGAGAACCTTGCCACCGCCAGACTTTACAGCATTGAACTGAGTGAAGAATGCGAACACGGGGCGTTGGTTCCGGAGGAATTGCGGCCGCAGTTCGTGCCGATGCGCGGCAAAGTCGAAGATTTTCTTCAGAGCGACGAACTTCCGCGATCAATCGATCTGTTTCTGCACGACAGCTCACACAGCTACAAACATATGCTTTGGGAATTTCGGCAGTTTTGGCCGCGGCTGCGCGACGGAGGATTACTGGTATCGCATGACGTGCAGATGAACGCCGCGTTCCCCGAATTCATCGCGAACACCTACGCACACGACAAAAAGACCGGTCGCCGTGACGCGCAGCGGACGTCGCATTACGAATGGGGCCGTTGGGGCTACATCGGTTTCGCGATTAAGAAGAGCTAAACCACGGATCGGGCGGATTCAGCGGATTGCGGAGTGGCGCACCGCCAACCGCTGCCGCAATGGCAGCTTGCCACTGCGGGCGAATATTAGTAAATCGAATCCCAAGATGCGCCTCGTCGATCTTGTCTGCCGTCCGGACGCGCGCCAGCGTCTCATTGTAGGATTGGCCGCCGGTGCAGCGATATTCTTTGCCTCGGACGGACCTCTTGGGTTCGCGAATGCAGTGATTGCAGGTTGGGATGCATCCGCTCTCGTGATCGTCGCTCTTGATTGGGTGACTATTTTGACGACACCGCAGCGCAAAATACGTGAAATGGCGCAGCAACAGGATCTGAGCCGTTTTCTTATTTTTGTTTTTGTTGTCGTCGCTGCCTGTGCCGCGCTGTTCGCGGTCGGATTCCTCGTCAGTACGCACAAGGCGCAGACTGGAGGGTCTACGCACAAGGCGGAGACCGCAGGGCATTTCACTGTCCACCTGGCGCTCACGCTCTTAACCGTCGCGTCTTCGTGGACGCTGGTTCATACGGTATTCGGTTTGCGTTATGCCCACGCGTTTTATGGCGACAGCGACGTGCCGGGCGTGCACCAACATGCTGGCGGTCTAAGGTTCCCGAGTGATCGGCCGGATCGGCTGCCGGATTATTTTGATTTCGCCTACTTTTCGTTTGTGATCGGCATGGCCTGTCAGGTGTCGGACGTGGATATCACCTCGCGCCGCATGCGCCGCCTCACTCTGGTCCACAGCGTTCTCTCGTTTGGATTCAACACCATCATTCTCGCGCTGCTTATCAATACCGTATCTGGGTTGTTACAACCGGCTGGCTGATCGCTACTGGAACAGACGTTTTCCTTTCGCCGACTCGCTGATCAGTTTTGCCAGGCGAGCCATCCGTGTTTCGTTTTTCCTGGCGCTTACGATCCACCAGCCGATCATTCTTCGATACGACGGCGGCTGGATTTGGAAAAAATCCCAGGCTGCTTTTTTCTTCTTCAGCAATCTTGCGTATGCCTCTGGCAAGTCGGTGTTTCGTTGTTCGTACGAATAAATGCCTGACTTGTTTTCGATGCGCGCCGCGAACGCCTTCAACCCGGCTAGGTGCATTCGTCTTTGTTTGGCGAGCTCTTTAGCGCGCTTGATATTGATCGCGCTCCAAATGCTGCCGTGCCGCCGCGGCGAAAATCGAATTTGGTAACTGATTTCGTCAACACGCTTCCGAATCCCGTCAATCCAACCAAAACAAAGCGCTTCATCGACGGATTCTGGCCACGTGATGCTCGCCTTTCCCGAATCCTTTTTGTGGAAGCCAACCCAAAGCTCAGCCGCGGTCGTTTGGTTCTTCTCCAGCCAGCGATGGAAATCCGCGGGCGTTCGGAAAAATTTCGGTTTCAACCGATCTGCTGTTTGTAAGCGGCAGCGTCTTTAAGATTTTTGAGATCGTCGGGATTATCGATCTTGAGAATAAAAATCCAGCCCTGCCCGTACGGTTCGCGGTTGATCAAACCGGGATCGGCTTCGAGCGCTTTGTTCGCCTCCACAACCGTGCCTTTCACCGGCGCGTAGATGTCGCTTGCCGCTTTCACTGATTCGACAACTGCGATCGGTTCTTTGGAGTTCACCTGCCGCTCGAGTTTCGGCAGTTCGACGTAAACCACGTCGGTCAATTCGGATTGCGCGTGATCCGTGATGCCCACGCGAATGTTGTCGCCCTCGCGCTTAATCCATTCGTGGCTTTCGGTGTAAAGCAAATCGTCGGGGATAGTCATGGTGCTGATTTTTTATAGAGCGGTTTCTTTTCAATGATCGCGGGAAATATTTGTGTGCGAATTTCAATGTTGATTTCCTCGCCGATTTTCGCGTGTGCCGCCGAGACATACGCCATTCCAATGCCCCAGTTCAAGCTTGGAGACACTGTCCCGCTGGTCACTTCGCCGATGCGCTCCCCATTATTAAGAACTGGATAGTGTGGTCGTGGCGGAGGTCCTTTCTCTTTCATTCGGAATGCGACGAGTTTTTCGCGCGGGCCGCTCTCCTTCGTGCTCAACAAAACGTCGCGTCCAATAAACTTTGGTTTCGTCAGATCG
>DATBDI010000150.1:0-11705 GCA_036270025.1 Candidatus Udaeobacter sp.
TGCCGACAACAATTCCTTTGAGTCGTTCAACAGACGTGGGCTCATGGTACTCCAGTGGCGTCGGCGCAAGAGTCATTGTTGCTCCCAGTACGAACAGCGCGACTGCGGAGCGCAAAGCAACATCTGCTAGCATTCGTGTTGAAGTTGGCTTCGACCTGAAGGACGTGCCCGTCGCTTTCGTACAACTTAACTGGGGTCGTGAGCAGGCGACGATTCGTCCGCCAATGTTCAATCCGGTCACGCTTAACGGCAATACGGACAAGCCGCTGGCAGCAAAAACTTTCTATACCGACGGAGGTTCCCCTTTTGAAGCAAACGTTCTGTCGTTGCCCGCCAATGAACTGAAACTGACACCACCAGACCTCGGCCTGGCGCAGGTGATGATCGACGCCAGCTCGCGGCGCAAGGCCGGAGCAGCCCAGGCTCAGATTCAAGTCAGTTATGAACCCGTAGGCAATGGCACTGCCGACGAACACAAGATTCGCTTCCATTTCGGCGATTGGACCGACACTTGGTACGTCGTCACGCGAAGTTCAGATCTTGGTGGCACGCTTAAGATTGAGAGGACTGAAACGAATTCAGACGGTTCCGTGGTCAGCCACCCAGCCGTCACGACAGACAAAACCGCAATTACACTCTGAGTGCCCCGGCGCTCAGCTAAAACAGGAGGTTACTATTATGTTAATGTGGGACAAGCCACAAATGGTGGAAGGCGTTACGGTGTATGGAGACGATAGATCAATTAGCACGTTCTATGTGTTTCCGAACACCCCGCGTTTTCGCATAGATGAACACGGATTCCCGGTCTTCAAGTTCATGAAGTACAGAAATCCAATTGACCGACCTGCTGGTAAGAAGGGTGGAGGCTTTTGCATCTTCGATGTGGAATTCGTCGTACCCGATGACGTGTTGGATAAGGTTAAAGGCAAATTGCAGGAACAGCTCGATGAGCGTTTTCGCAATGTGAATCCCAAACCGCAAGTACAGGTCGGGCAACTGAGTTACACGAAAGGCACGGCAAGTTTGCAGATGCTGGACAGCGGCGGCGGAATGGTTGAGAAGATTCAAAATCCCGGTGCGCCCTCTTTATACGGTCGGATGATCACGCCGTTTACAGTTGAGTTTTCCCCTGAAGGCGCGACGCTGGCCGAACAGGCACTCCAAGACAAAGGCGGTGTAATCCAGGTTATCTATGACCTCTTTACGCCGGTCAAGCTGCCCCCGCTGGCCGTAACGGTTTGGTTCAAAGCGGACAAGTTTATGAGTTTTCACCAGGAAGTAGACATCAACTGGAGCTTCTGGGGTGACGACAGCTACCGTGAAAAGATCCAGCAGGAGTGGCGCACATCCGAATCTGGAGGCGTCGACATTGACCCGGGCACAGTCACCGATCAAAAAGTGATTGGCACGGTGCGAGACTGGGGTTTCCAGACTTTGGATGATGCCGTTAAGCGCATGGTGCTTGCCGACATTCCAGACGTTTCGGCTGACGATCGGAAAGTTCCTGATGGTATGGAACACGTATGGCGGGACCAGTCAGTGCACAAAGTTGCGAGCTTCAACCGGAGGTTCACTGAAGGCCAGGTGATGGATTGGGATCCAGCTCCGCGCGGCACGCTACCTAACATCACCTCGATGAATGGTCCTGACGGTAAACCGCTCAAGTGGTCGGATTTTGCCCGTACGGTTGATCTGGACGATCCGTTCTTCAAGCAGCTGAACCTGAACATCATGGCGAACGCCGATTTCCAGAACATGCCGATCCACAGCATCGAAGTGCACGTCGACTATCATCAGGGGAACACCCAGACGATAAAGGATTTCCGGCTCACGAGTTCGAGTGATGTGGGCAAGTTTGACACCTACATCGACGAAAACAACCAGTGGAAGTACAAATACCACTACCAGGTCAATTACAAAGGCTCTGATCGGGTTTTCAAATCGCCGGAGATTGAAACCGATGACAAGTCGTTGACTATCAACGTCGGTGACACGGGCTATCTGGTCATCGACGTGCAGCCGGGGGATCTCAACTTTGACCAGGTCGAAGCAGCGCAGGTGACGCTTCAGTATGAAGATTCGAGCAACAATGTGCCTTTGATCGAGGAGTCGTTCACGCTAGATAAGGATCATCGCGAACACAAATTTGCTCACCTGATCTTTGCCCCGGCCAAGAACCCATACAAGTACCGCGCGAAGTACTTCATGAAAAATGGCAAAGAGTTTTCAAGGGACTGGCACGAGGGCCGGGCATCACAGCTGTACATTAATGATCCGTTTAGCGCCACAAAGACTGTTGGCGTGCGGGC
The DNA here is from genome assembly GCA_036270025.1 of Candidatus Udaeobacter sp. Classification (GTDB taxonomy): domain Bacteria; phylum Verrucomicrobiota; class Verrucomicrobiia; order Chthoniobacterales; family UBA10450; genus Udaeobacter. The sequence goes on from DATBDI010000150.1 coordinate 2,310, forward strand.
CATCGGCGATCTGCAAAGCGATATCGGAACAATCTTCATCGACCTCAAATACGTCGATGCCGCAAATAATTACACACAAACTCAGTCCGTGGCGCTAAGCAAAGCGAATCCATTCTTCGATTGGTCGTTCCCTGTTATTGATGAGAACATTGGGAAGGTTAGCTACTCTGGCAGCATCCAGTTTCAAGATGGCAAACTGGAAGATATAAAAGAGACTGAGACCCCAAAGAGCACCGTAATGGTGGGCAAGGCCCGCGATGAAAACGAGTTTCTGCAGGTACAGGTTATTCCGGACCTGCTCGATTTCACGCAGATCAAGTTGGCCAAGGTGGCTTTGCATTACGTGGACGCGGGCAATGGCGTCGATGTCCGCAAGGATCTCGTCATCAAGAAAACGGACACTTCCGTGCCGCCGCCCTGGGTCGTACGCTTACAGGATAAAACCAAGAAAAACTATGAGTGGGAAGCGACCTATTTCATGGCTGACGGAACCACTCGCCATGCGGGGCCCGCTACGTCCGGTGAGACGACTCTGGTATTGGAAGTGCCCGCCTAAGGAGGAGGTCATATGCTTTACCTGAATCCACCTTATCTGGTGATTGAAGGCGTCTGCGTGTTCTCGGATCACGAAGACCCGTTGCAGTTCTACTACCTGCCGATGATGCCCAAATTGACGCAGATCCCCGATCCGGTGACGGGCGAAAAAGTGCCACAGATTCAAGTAATCAAGTACCGCGGCGCGGCCGGCAACGGCGGTTTCCTAAACTTCGATTGCAATATCGGCGTGGACGAAGACAAGCTGGATAGCGTTCGCGAGGAGATTAAACACACTATGCGCTTGCGCGAAACTCCTCGACTAGGTCCCGTGCCGCTAATCGATGGCACAGTCAGGTTACTGCTCTTTGGTGCGGGAAGTCCCGACCCGACGCCCCCACGGTCCGGCACGACCGGCACCACCACACCCTCTAGCACGACATCAACTACTGTCACAGCTTCACCCACGGGCAGTCCAACAGGGCCGAAGTTTGTTACCAAGATTGATCAAGCCGCGAAGCCAGCGCTTTATGGTGACAATCAGGCTGCCTTCTCCATAGCCCTGGATCAAAGTGGCGTCACCGTTCTGGAACAGGCACTGAAAGGGGAAATGTCGCCCATAGGGATCGTCTATTCGCTGGATTACCTGGGATTGCGTCCAGCCTATAACGTCAGCGTCGACGTGAAATGGGACCGCGTCCAGCACCACCTTGACGAAAAATTCGGAACGAACTTTTTGGGGATTTTCTCCTCGGAGATTGAAAAAGCCGTTGATGAGTTGATCGAAAGCCGAGATATCGAGATCAATGTCGACACTTTCGTTCCCGAGGGCGAAGAGGACAGCGGCGTTACCGGTCGACGGGATAAGGCGGTTGAAGAAGCGCGCGAGATGGTTACCAACGCGTTTTTTCAGTCGAGCCTTGACCCGGTTAAGGAGCAGAAAGATACCGCCGACACTGCATTAAAAGTGATTCGTGGTATTGTCACTGGTGGTATTGATGCCAAGGAATCGCTGTTTAGCTACAAGAAGATTGACTACACGCGAATAGACAAGAAGAGCCTCAATTTCAACATGCGCGAGCGGACGACCGTCCGCCGCACCATCTATCCTCAGGGGCATCTGAGTGGACTCTTCCGCACCTTACGTGATGGCGGTGAGAATCTCGACCGTTTTGTTATTTCGGTCGATCTTGATGATCCCTACTTTGAACGTCGACGCGTAAAGACCATTGCCCGCGCCGACTTCGCTGAAGATTCAATCGGCTCACTCGACGTGCGGCTGAGTTACGGCAACAACCCCAAGAATGTAATCCTTGACTCAGCACAGACGTCGGCTGACCTCGAGTGGGCCAGTAACTTGGTCAACGGTTCGCTGCAACGCGAAGTAAAGGTCAGCTACAAGGTTAGCTTCAAGGGCGTCGATAATATGGAACGTCCGGGTACGCTTCAGTCTCCGGAACAAACTACAGTTTTCGACAATCTTGAGGTCAACCCGCGCGAGTTGTACGGAATCGTTCACGTGCCAATCATCGCTCTGAGCTTCCCATTTGATCGCTACCCGCAGGTTGAGGTGCAGACGCAGTATGCAGATGAAGACAACGGCATTCGCATGGACGAAACGTTTCTGCTTACCAAAGACAAGCCGGAACAGGAGTGGAAGATCTTCGTGCGCGACCCGCAACGAACAAAGTTTCAGTACAAGCTCGTCTTCCGCGCTGCGGACAACCGCGACATCGAACAGACCTGGATTGAGACAGATGAAGAACATGTCTTCGTTCGCGATCCGTTTCCACAGAAGCGCGTGGTAGATGTCGTGACAAGCGTTCCCTGGGCGCTTGTCCAGGACGTCTTCGTGGATCTTTCTTACGAAGATCCACAAAACGACATAACCCAGGAAGCTTCTCTACACTTCAATCAGACAGACTCTAGTTCCAAATCGTTTGTAGTGGAGCTCCGCAATCCTAATCTGCGGCGCATTGCGTATTCGGTGACCATCATGTATGCGGACGGCCGCTTAGCGGAAATCCCCCGCTCGTTCACGCTCGAACGGCGCATCATCGTGCGCGCCGACATGCGCGGACACAAAATCGTCACGATCCGCCCGCAGCCGGTCAGTTTCGCAACCAACAAGATAAAGAAACTGACCGTCGAAACGCGTTATGCGGATGCAGAAGCCGGGTTGAGTTTTGCCAACGTTGCGAACTTCGCGTCGGCTGATGATCAGAATTCCTTTGAGTTCGATTACGTTGATCCGGCAAAGTCTCGCTACGAGTACCGTACAGATTTGTTATTTACCAACGGCCTCACCAAGGCAACCGACTGGCAGCAGACCGATAAAGACGATCTGATTGTGCCCATCAATTAAAGTTGTTTGACATGAAGAGATAGGGAGAAGGCAAATGTTACTACTCGGCGCTAAAAGCATCACAGTTGAAGGTATTGAAGTCTACCCGGATCATGCTGATCCCAACCAGTTCTGGTACTTGCCCGGCCCAGTCGGATTGGGGCGAAGAGGACCTGATCAAGACGCAGCTTTTACATTCATTAAATACAAACCCGCAGCAGTTGCGGGTGGTGCGAAAGGCGGCGGCTTCCTCATGTTCGAGGTCGGCCTTCGTCTCGACCCACAACTCGAGCGACGGATCCTCTCCCGACTGGCGGGTATTGCGACAGGCACGCCGAATTTGGCCGCCGCGCAATTCGATGAAGGCACTGTTAGGTGTATTGCACTGAATATTGAAGGCAGTGGCGGAACAAAGGCAACCGGTGCGCCTGCGGGAGCCTTCAATGCGGTAGAGAGTATCCTTGGTGCTTCGGTACCGTCTTTGCATGGTGACAACACCGCTGCCTTTAGTCTGACCCTCAGTCAGGAAGGGGCGATCATCATCGAGCAGGCTTTCAAGCAAGGCACAGCGCCGGTCGGCGTCGTCTATGACCTGAAGTTCACCGGCATCCGCCCGGCGCTTGACGTAAAGATCACGGCTGACTTCAAACGCATGTACCAGAGTTTCAGTGCCAGTCTGACCGGACAATATTATTTCTTCAAGTTGGGCATAGACGCTGCGTTCGAGAAGTTAGTGCAGGACGGTGCGATCAAGATTGAGGTCACGGACTTCACCTCCGATCAGGATGCGAAAGATAAGGAGAAATGGGCCCTCGACTTCTTCAAAGAAAAGCTGTTGACCGATTGGTTTGAACCAACGCTTGCTATGGGGAAGATCGCGGGTGGGGCAGCGGATGCAAGCACGTTAGGACCAACTCCTACGCCTACCCCAACACCTACACCTACGCCGAGACCGACACCAACGCCGACACCAACCCCAACGCCAACCCCAACGCCGAGGCCGACGCCGACATCGCCGACGCCGACGCCGACGCCGACACCGACGCCGACTCCCGCACCGGCTCGACCCGCTGCCGTAATGGTCATCGACAGCACCACCCCGACTCCACCGCCGGCGGGTCGTACCATGGTCCACGTACCAGCGGCGACGGGAACTCAAGAGACAATCACTGTCACGGGAGACAACCCCACCGTTTTGGTTGACGGGGCTGCCCGCCCTTTAAATGCAGCCGGGCAATTCACCGTCGACGTTCAACCCGGATCGAATCACACCATCGCCCTGACTTACCCGGCGACACCGCCTAAGACAGAAACATTCGAACTCTTCTTTGAATTCGCCTTGCCCAATGCAAATGGTTGGACAACCACCCCGCCCAGCCCTGCTTATACCCGATACATCAATAACACACCGCTGCCTGACGACACCCCGTTCAAAGGAAGCACCGCTCCAACTGGCAGCGTCGGCTTTGCAGGTGCGGACGCTTTGCGCGACTGGGTTAGAAATCGGCTGGTCGCGCCAAAGGAAGTGGATATCGATGCACGCGCCAGTTATGAAGGTCTTCCGCAGGCTGTGCAATACAACACTTTGCTTTCAGTGCGCCGCCTTGATGTGGCCGTAGGCATCATCGGAACTCTGGCGACGATTCATAGCACCAGCACAACGGGCCAAACGCAGGCGCAAGCTGCGGGTCGTGTTAGCACCGCAACTCACGGTGTGCGGAATCCGGACCGGATAGCAAAAATTACTGGCAAGATAGACAATGGCTCGCCCGGCCCAACAATTAACGGCCACATTTCACGCGCCCAAGCACCGACGCCTACGCCGACACCTACACCAGCGCCACGGCCTACACCGACCCCAACTCCGACGGCGACACCTGTACCAACACCAACACCAACACCAAGACCTACACCAACTCCGACGCCGACCCCCATTCCCATACCCACGGGTATTCCAGGTGCACCCGAGATTGCGCTTAAACTAAAATTCATCAGGCAGGAAGAGCAAAAGACACTAGTCTTTGAATACCACCGCGCGGATGCCGTGCGGCGAACTTATGCACCGCAAGGCTTCTTCGGTTTGCTCCTGTCTGACCTGCAAGACAAAGACAAGCACTTCGTCGAGGTTGACCTGGACGATCCGTTCTTTCGCGTCTTCACAGTTACTCTTGACGCGCCGATTGACTTCCAACGGATCGGTCTGCACTCGGCCCAGGTGGCTCTTGACTACGGTGCAGCAGGCGACGAAGTGAACCACAAGCATAGCGACTTTGTCTTTGACGCCCAGCACACAGAAGAAAAGAAGTTCGAAGTATTTATGAACGCAGACCGTGACACTAGCTACAAGTACTCGGCCCAATTTCACTTCGATCCCAACTCTGATTGGGAAGGAGAAAGGTTCTCTTACGAACTCCCGCCCAAGACCACGGAGGACCGCACGCTGTTGCTGAATCCCTTCGAGATGGTCGGGTTTCTTGAGATCCGCGTATTCCCCAATCGCATGGATGCCGCGGTCATTGAATCAACCGATGTTCATCTGACGTACCAGCCTCCCGATGGCCATCCCGTGCAGGAGAAGATGATCAATGTTATCCCCGGCTCGGCGCAGCAATTCTGGCGGTTGCGTCTGGATAACCCTAACGCCCGTGACTACTCGTATCGCTTTGTGCACCACCTCAAGGATGGCACGGTCCGCGAGGAGTTGCCGGTTGCGACACGGGCAACAGCGTTACCGGTTGACGATCCTTTCGTGCGTCCGCTGAAAGTGGACTTCGTCCCCACGTTCGATCCAAGCACGACCAGACTGGTCTTTATTGACGTGGAGTACGATGACCAGGCCAATAACTATCACCGAGAGGAGCGCTTAACCCTTCAAGGCAACGCTGTCGATCCCGTGCAGTTTAACATTTCGTTGATTGACCCCAACCAACGGACTTACCGTTATCGACTGACCTTCGTTGGCACAAATAACCAGATGAGACGTGGTGCTTTCATTGAAACAACGGAGACCCTCATTAATGTCGGGGAGTAAGCCGCATGACACAGGGTTGCGTGCAGCTACCTACACCAGCGCGTCTGCGCGAGGTTTCCGTGACTGGAAAGTTAGAACGGTCCATGCGAATCATTGCAGCAACGATTTCGCCCGCGGTTGCCAGGCGAATCTCCCGGGCGCTAGCAGAGATCCTGCAATGGACCGTAAGTTCAAAGTGGCCCGAAGTGGCCTGGTCGTTTAGCCGTCTAACTGGCGATGGCTTTCCACTTGAGTTTACCTTGTCTTCGTTGGACGCAACCGTCCGTTACACGGCGGAAGTAGCCGGCCCGGAAGTCGCGGAAGTTGAACGTCTGCCCCGCGCTCTGGAGCTAATCGATCGACTAGGCGGTGTTCTTCCTGCCGCACACATTACTCGACTGCTTCATCAAGTGCAGGCTGCGGGGCCTTTATCGTACGGCGCCTGGATCGGCGGGCGGCACGACAACTTCCGCGATCGTTTCAAAGTCTATGTTGAAGTCCCGCGAACGGGAATGCACGAGGCGCAAGACTTGGTGCGAGAGATGATCGCCGATCAACCACTGCCTAACCTAAGTAATCCTGAATTTCGCCTGATCGGTTATGAGCCTGGGGAGAAACGTTTCGAGTGTTACTTTCATGTAGATCGGCTTGAGGTCTGGGAACTCGAGCGACTGATGGGTCAAGCCGGCTTAGCAGAACGACACACGTCGCTCCTCAATATGCTTGCAGAGTCGTACAATCGTCCGGTGCAATCAACTATTCCGGACGAGAACCTCGGATTCAGCTTCTCTTACTCGTTGGCTGGTAGTCCAACGGTCTTCTCATTCTTTACCTATGCTCGCTCGGTATTTGGCAGCGATGCGAAGATTCGGCTCCGGCTTCTGGAGCTGGGTAAAGCAAAGGGCTGGAACTTTCAAACGTATGAACAGCTAACCGTTCCGCTCGCCCACCGAACGAGTTGGAAAACAAGGCACGGCGTGGTCTCCTTTGTTGTGCCGCCCGACGGTCCGCTGGTTTTGCAAATTGGACTTCGTCCGCCCGAAACGCCTTCAACATTGAGCCATAGCGAGTTCACCTCTACTCGATCAGAAGAGGCAAATTATGAAGTTTGATCATGAGAAGTTCTTCAACGCCTATAAGGAACAGTTTGCTACGAAGTTGACCCCAGGATCATGTTGACCATCGAAAATTCGCAAATGCAACGGCAGAGTGGCGCGGCGGTGGAAAGCTTTCGCAACGAGGTCATCGATGCGAATCGACGCGCGCAGATTTCGAATATGATCGAGCGGCCGAATGAAGTGCGGCGCTTGCCGGATACTCCATCTGGATTGAGGTAGACGATGCTCGACAAGGTCGACGGCAGCCCAACGACAGTTCATTCAAGTCCACATGTCAGGTGGCGGCAATGCCGGCATGGGCAGATGCTTTATATGCCGCATGATATTTTCATCGGCCGGTCACTCGATCTCTACTGGGAATATTCAGAAATTGAAACAAAGCTGTTTGCGCCGCTGCTAAGGCCGGGTCACGTCGTCTTCGAGATTGGCGCGAACATTGGGTGCCATACGGTGCCGATGGCGCGCCTGATCGGCGACTCCGGCCGCGTGTTCGCCTTCGAGCCGCAGCGCATTATCCATCAGATGCTTTGTGCGAACATTGCGCAAAATGGTCTGTTCAACGTGTGGGCAGAGCGTAAGGCGGTCGGCAATCCCGGTCCAGGTCAATGGGAATTTATCGGGGTTCCTTCAGTGAACTATGCCCAACCTGGAAATTTCGGCGGCGTGGCGCTTGAGCCGTCGACGCCCGAGATGGTCCCGCTGGTGCGTCTGGATAACTTCGAGCCCGACCCGCATTTCATCAAGATCGATTGCGAGGGTATGGAGATCGACGTCATCGCTGGCGCGCGCGAAAAGATCAGACGGTGCCGGCCAGCGATCTATGTTGAGAACGACCGCGAAGAAAAGAGCGCCAGTTTAATCTCTGCCATTATGGAGCTAGATTACAATCTCTATTGGCACCTACCGCCGCTCTTTAATAAGGACAACCTCGCAGGCAATCCAGAAAACGTCTTCGGCGGGATCGTTTCGATCAATATGCTTTGCCTGCCGGCCGAGTACAAAATCAAGGTGGACGGCGTGCGAAAGATCGAATCGCCAATGTCCAGCTGGAAAGAGCCGCATGTCTCACGCCTGGCCAACTGAGCTATCCGTTTCCGCGCTCTCAGCGGCGCCGGTGAAAACTGGCAGCCTGCAGCAAACCGGTTGGGCGGGGATCGGGCGCTTTGGTGGTGTCGGTGGCAATCTAATAGCCGCTGGGGTCCTGCCAGGTCCCAAGAAGAAATATGACAAGGTTGAAGTGCTCTCGAGCGAGCCGCGACAAATCGGTGCTGGATGTTTGCAGCCTGCCTTATGAGTTCGGCCCGTCGTCCGTGGCAAAGGAGATCCCCCAAGCAATGCCCGTTTCGCCGACCAAGCCTGAAAAGACCCACACTTCCAGTCAGGTGGGATATAACATCTCGTTCATCATAACCGCACGCAACGAGTCGCCGACTGTCTTGCAGACGACGATTGACGGCTTGATGGGAACCACCAAACGCCATAGCCGCGAAGTTGTGTTGGTCGACGATGGCAGCGAGGTTCCGGTTACGTGCGAGCAACCAGCAGTGTTATTGGTGCGCAATGAGGACCCGCTTGGGACGTCAGGGGCTCGGCGACAAGGCGCTGAGATTGCAAGCGGAGATATCCTGGTATGGCTTGATGCTCATATGACCTTCGCGCCGGATTGGCTTGATCGAATGATGGTCCATGTCGATTCAGGCTCATTGTTGTGCTCGGAGGCTTGGGACTATGAACAATCAATTTGTTACTGCTGGGGATCGGATATTATCTGGTGCGATGAACGGAACTACGGGAGCCAGTGTTATCCGGGCTTTGTGGTGCGGCATCGAACAAGATTCCCAGGGGAGGGAGCAGTTGAAGTACCAATGATTATCGGCGGCTGTAAGATGATATTGCGGGAGACCTATGAACAGACAGGAGGGTTTTCACCGCTCTTTCGTGTTTACGGAGTTGAGGACATTGACCTCTCAATGAGGGCCTGGATAACGGGCCCGGGTGTTAAGTGTGTGACGGGCGCCCGCGTCGGGCATCTGTACCGTTCAACGTTTCCTTACCACGTGAACTTTGATCATATTGAATTCAATCAGTTGCTGATGGTGAGAACCGTTTTTGAAGAGTCGACCGTACAGGTGCTTGAAGAAGCTTTTAAGCCAATCCCGTTTCAGGTCAGAGAATGGTTTGACCAAGTGAATTGGCTCAATTGGCGCGCGACTGTCCAAGCCAACAGGAAGATGAGCGACATCGACTTTATCCGACGATTCTTACCGACAGTACCCACGGGCGCCCTGGTTGCCGATCCCGGTCTGATGCCAACGCACGGATCTCTACCACCAGTGAATTTGAGAACTTAACGTCTATGAGCAATAGTTTGCGTTGCCACCATACACGAC
>DATBDI010000151.1:0-1653 GCA_036270025.1 Candidatus Udaeobacter sp.
ACCCGCAACAGCAGCCCTGATGTCGGTTTTGAAACGAGCTTAAACCCGTACCGCGGGTGCGAGCATGGCTGCATTTACTGTTACGCGCGACCAACACACGAATATCTCGGTTTTTCGGCCGGTCTCGATTTCGAGAGCAAAATCATGGTAAAAATGAATGCGCCCGAGTTGTTGCGCGCCGAACTGGAATCACCGCGCTGGCAGCCGCAAACTCTCGTAATGAGCGGGGTGACGGACCCCTATCAACCCATCGAGCGAAAGCTGCGAATTACGCATGGGTGTCTTGAAGTGCTGGCGCAGTTTCGCAACCCTGTGGCGATTATTACGAAGAACCGTCTCGTAACGCGAGACATCGACGTGCTGGGCCAGCTGGCCAAACAGCGTGCGGCCGCGGTGAATATTTCGGTGACTTCGCTCGATGCAAATCTACAGCGAGTCCTCGAGCCCAGGACTTCATCGCCACAAGGGCGGCTGGAGGCGATTGCTGAGTTGCGCGCGGCGAAAATCCCCGTCGGTGTGATGGTCGCGCCGATAATTCCGGGGCTGACCGACCACGAGGTTCCGAAAATTCTCGACGCCTGTGGAAAAGCGGGCGCGCAATTTGCCGGTTACACCATCGTGCGTTTGCCATGGGCCGTCGCGCCTTTGTTTGAGCACTGGCTCGAGGAACATTTTCCCGATCGCAAAGAGAAGGTCCTCGGGCGCATCAGGCATCTGCGCGGGAACCGACTGAATAACTCGAAGTGGCACACGCGCATGACAGGCGAGGGGATCTTCGCCGAACAAATCGCGTCGCTATTCGCAATCGGTTGCCGTCACGCTGGAATCGGCGAGCGGCCGAAGCTGTCGTGTGAATCGTTCCGAAGCGCTCGCACTCAACTGCACTTGAAGTTGTAGGAGGAAATCTATCTGCGTTGCTACGGAGTCGGTATCAGAAGGGACGATGATCTTGCCATGCCGACCATTCGCCTTGTAGTTGTTCTCCGGCTTGCAGTGATTGACTCACGTCGATTTGCGCCGATGCGTCATCGGCGGCGGCAAGCGGTTTGGTATTCGATGCTGGCCAACGCAGGAAATAGCCGGCGCTGGCTGTAATCGCCGGCTGCGCGCCGGCGGACGCGACGACAGTCTTCTTCGCGCAAGTTACCCGTGCCTTCGTTCCGTCGGTCCAGACTGCAAACAAAGAACCCGAATTGGGAGTGACTGTCAGATCGGGTGTCGTGATGGCCAATTGTGACGGAGTTGTATCGCCGCCGTCGTTGAACAGAACGACAATTTTGCCTCGTTGCAATCGTATGCGCGCGCTGCGATCGCGCAGGCCGTCACTGGTTTCGTTGCCATCTTTCACCATGGTTAGCTGTTCGATCTTAATCTCAGAATCACCCGTAAGCTGCGCAAGAGCACCTGGAAATAACAAGAGATCAACCGAAGCGCCTTCCATTGATCGCACCGTGTCGCCGCCGCGGATGAGGGTTTTGGTCGTAACCGGCTCAAACCGATTTCGCTCCGCGTTGCCAAAGAGCACCGTGGCTTTCACTGAAAGCACAACAGCTGCTATGGGCGCGGTGATGTCTCTCCAGCAACCGTTCGCCAAAACCGAACAAAGCGCAATGCCAACAATGATACCGAAACGTTCCATAACCTCCGCGATTC
>DATBDI010000152.1:0-4203 GCA_036270025.1 Candidatus Udaeobacter sp.
ACTAATCCTCCTAAGGTCGCGGCGCTTGGGTCGGCCGAGGTCTGGCAGTAGGCACAGGCCTGGGCGACGGCGTGGGTCGCGGCGTAGGTGACGGTGTGACTGTCGCAGTTGCCGTCGCAGTTGCCGTCGCTGTGGCTGTAGCTGTTGGCGTCGCCGTAACCGTCGCTGTAGGTGTCGGACTTACAGTTGGCGTTGGCGTCGGACCCACCGGCTCTCTGTCGGTGAAGGCATCCTGCTGGGAGGCGGCGTTAATGGCCACCCGCCCGTCTGTCCACGAGGTGACGTGATTGGTGGCTACCGCGGAGCCATAATCGTAGTCGCCCGCATAGGTCGGCTGGATGCCATTATCGGGTTGTGCCGGGAGCGGGGTGACAACGTCCGAGAATGTATCGTCAAGCAGCCACGTCGCGCCGTTATCGATGGATTTGCGCGACCACATCCGGTAACAGGGAACGGCTGGGTTGCCCCTGGTGCAGTCAGTACTCTCGCGCGCGTCATACCACGTCGCCAGGAGGCTGCCGGTCGGGCTGACCGAGAGGTTAGGCTGCCACTGAGGGCGGGTCGTGGAATCGGTGTTCAACTTGAACGGCGCGGCAAAGGTCACACCGCCGTCGGTAGAACGAATGTAATAGACGTCGCCAGGGTCAGCGCCAGTGCCGTGCTGGGCATAGACCAGGTGAACGACGTCGTTCAAGGCAGCAGGCTGACCCCAGCCCTCGTGCCGCCAGTAGGCAGGCGTAAACATACAGGCAAAATAGCCCGAAGCAGTAACGCCCGGTCCGGGAAAAGTGGGACCCGTGTAAGGGTGAGTCCACGTGTTACCGCCGTCAGTTGACTTGAAGATATGGTTGATGTCGTTGTGGGGGAAGCCGCCACCGCCTTCGTTCATGCCGGCGACATACAGCACCCCATTGCCCGAAAGGTCGCCTGTGATCTGCACGTCACGGATGAAAGGGCTGGCGGGGGCAACCTGTATCGGAGCGTGCCACGTGAGGCCGTTATCACTGGAGTAGGTGGCGGAGAGAGCACCGCCGTTGCCCCAGGAAATATACATGCGCCCATAGAATGGGGAGGCAGGGTTGTTGTCAGCCCAACCAGATTCGCGATCGTCGCCACCGCTATTGTGAATGCAAAAATGGGTCCAGCTAGCAGGATCCGCGGGAGTGGCGGACTTATACCCGCCGAGGCCCTGAGCGCCGCAGGCTGTGTCAAGCCAGACGGTGAACCAAGTGCCGGTTGGTTTGTTGTACAGAGCAACAGGGTCGCCCACGGTAGCGGCGAAGGGGCTTTGACCGCCGACAGTAGTGATACGTGTAAACGTCGTGCCGCCATCCGTGGAGATCGACGCGCCTGAAATGTTGATCGGACTGGCGAAACGGCCTCGCGAATCGTTGTAGGCCACGAAAACCTGGTTAGGATCATCCGGATTAACCGCAGTGAACGTCTCCGACTGGGTGATGCGGGGAGACGTCTCGGTGCCGGTGATCAGATTAACGTCCGCTGCGCCGTAGGCCAGCGGCATCAATAGTTTTTTGATGAAGTAGCCGATGGTACCCAGAGTGGAAGTTGCAGACGTGGCACTACCGGGTACCTCGCCGCAGGCCATCATGATGGCTCCGGCCCGGAAGTTTTCCTGTTTGTCGATGCCCAGCTCGTAAATTTTGGAACAATCGAATCCAACGGGTACGAGAGGATCTGCGGAGTAAGTGATAATTCTACTCTTCGTCATCGCTTGGATGGCGCTCTGAGCGGCTACGGAGAACACGCCAGAGCCCAGCAGCGCCAGGAAGACGCTGGCCAGGACAATGACCAGACCGATTAGAACGCGAACATTAAAGAAGGCAGATTGTGAAGCGGATTTTTTTTTCATGAGTGGTTATGGTGTCGGATAGAGTTTGATTTCATGAGTGGTTATGGTGTCGGATAGAGTTTGAGTGTGAAACGCCGCTTATGCTTTGGGCCAGAAACGCGCGACACTTTTTCTGTTTTTTGGTGCCTAGGGTTTTATCGGATGTGTGAATGGGATGACAAGTTACTTACGGCCGCGGCCTAGGGGATGGCCGTGCCCTTGGTATCGGAGTGGATCTCGGAGGGGTGGCAGTCGGAGGTGGTGTCGACGTAGGTGTTGCAGTAGCGCTGGGAGTAGCAGTGGGAGTTGAAGAGGGAGTCGGGGTCGGTGTCATATCCGATGGGAATGGCGCCGGGACTGGCACCGAAATCGGTGCACCTGTCTTAAAAAAACCAATGGTAGCAGAGCCCCCGGGGTCCGGCGGGCCATTGGCATCAAATCGAAAGTTATATAACGTGCCCCAGCGGATCGCGTTCGTGTTGGCATTTTGTTGAAGAGTTTCGCAATTCCAAGTCGCAGACATGCCATTGTCGGTGAAAGTCCACGGAGTGCTACTGAAACCTTGATTGTTAAATGTGCCGTCGTTAGCCCAACCGGGTTCCTGGGGTGGCGCATGAAAACCGACGTTGCTAAGGATCGAGCCTGGACCCAATTGCACGCTGAACGACTGAATGGCGCGATCCAAATTCTGGTTATAAATGGCGTACTCGTAGTGCCAAACGTTAGCGGACGGGTTCGTCACCTTGTATCCAACGAGGAAGATTCCATCATTACCGGGATCAGGTTGAAGTTGAGTGACGGTGGCGCCTGTCCACGCTGTAATCGCAGGCTGTGTCCGCACCGTCGGGCCAACAGGTGAAAATGTGAAGTTGCTTATGCCACTAACTGTAAACTGTCGATGGGAAGCATTCTTAAACATGTTGCACTCCCCGGGATGCTCCTGACACCAGGAGTATTCGTGTGGAGTGACATACTGTGCTTCGCCAAAATACGTCGCGCCGGGATTGAGGGATGTGTTCAGATCGCCAACGTTAACGCGGAGCCGGTGAGATATGGCGTCATGGTTATGAGCGCTGTGATCATTCGCGTTCGCTGGAAATGCGCCTGTAAACGGATTCACCCACGCGCGCGAACCGATCTGGTCCTGATCGGCGTTGAGTCCTGCCGAATACGGATCTGAGCAACCGGAACAGAGCTGAACGCCCTGGCTGCAGTTATTCGTGTTACAGCCCAAAGCACAAGCGTTGTCCTCCAAGGCACCGAACGCATGCTTCAGCCATGATTGGCCGATTTGTTCGAAGCGCTCGGTGTTATCAGCCCCGCCGCTCATCCGGTACAGGTTTTGCGGAATGACCGGATGATCTGTGTTGGGCAATGCAAACCAGTTGAGTGGCTCGGCGCCGTTGTTACAGGAAGTAGTCGCTATTCCGATACCAACCTGACTTCCAAAGCTGCCGAATTGTTCCATGTCCGGCAAATCGCCCACGATCACATCTGGTCCGGAAACGAGCGTCGGCGCATTGGAACCGGCTGCGCCTTTGAGCGGTGGCATCGCCGCCGATTTCGCTTCGCCGTTTACGAGCTCCAGGATACCTATGGCTTCCATACTTGTGCGAACTGCGATTGTGCCTGCGAACATTCCTTCGTCCGATGAGCGTGCAAGTGCTTGTGCAAATTCTTTTGAGATCAGGAGCCGGCCACCGCGAATCGTCAACGACTGCTCAGCGGCGTCGTAATCGTATAGATGTCCCACAATATTAAAAAACACGAACCCGCTTCTTTCGTCACGCAGCACCAGATCGAACTGTTCGCTCGAAGGCAGTTTCTCGATTACCAGTTGGTTAAGCGATGCACCTAGTGCGGCGGGAACAGGAGGCCTGTTTTGCGGGATCAGTCCCATGGAGCCCTGTGCGGCCGCGCGCAACAGGTCGTTGAACACCAGGATCGGGAAGAACGAGTTTGGCGCCACCGCAAAACGCAATTCCGAGACACCGCCAGCGCTTTCGGCGTTGAGGCGCTTGAGGTCCAGATGCATCGTCGCGCTGCCGCTGGCGACGATCATTTTTTGGAGTATTTCGCTGCCGTCGTCGTTGCTGACCGAGGTCTTTTTGCCCGATTGGACATCAGCCGGCGCAAAGAACAAGACCAACGGGAGCACGGAACCGGCTAGAACTACCTTTAACATGGCTTTCAGTCCTCCGAGGTTGGCGTCTCAACACGCGACCGGGTGTCGCAACGTTTATCTCATAAGCGGATTCCAAAAGTAAAGAACATCTTGCGCCACGTTTGGTAACGAATGTTTTGGAATCGGAGGCCAGCAGGCCGACATCTCTCGCTGGCGCGCCGCGAGTTTT
>DATBDI010000153.1:0-13499 GCA_036270025.1 Candidatus Udaeobacter sp.
AAGATCAGGACGGGCTCTCACCGCTCCGGCTACAAGCGTGCGACGCTGGCTCGGAGGGTAACGAACAATGAGCGAACTGAATGCTCCCATAAATTGCTCCGGCGTGGCGGTGGCGATGCTGGACGCTCCCGCTGCTCTGACCGCTCGGTCCAAATCGCCATTCGGGGCCACAACTTGATGGTGACTTTGAATTTCCTCCTCAATCAGCGGCGCACTGGGCAATGGACGAAAGTCTCGAACAAGAGGAGAAGAGAGTTCCTGTTGGAGATCAACCTCAACCGGGTCTTCCAATCTCCTGTAGATCGGATCGTAAACTACCATTTGACCTGGCATGACCAGCAAAGTTTGGCCCACGCGGTCCAGGCTGATGCACGCCGATCCTTCGAGCACCGTAAATTCGACAATTCCGCTCGGAAGGACGTTGCCCAACACCGTCGTGCCGGTAATCGCCGCCGTAACAGCGCCCATCTTGACTTTTGCGCCGCCCTTGTTCTTTGGCACATACAACAAAAACTGTCCGCTTCCCATTTCGATCGTGCGTCCTTCTCCTCCGACGTTGTAAATGGTTTTCTCGCCCAACCGCGTGATCGTTTGATCTCTAAACGTCAGCTCGCTCCTGGACTGGGCGCCGGTTTGCACCGCGTTGCCCTTCCGAACCGTCTCATTGACCGTTACCACACGCGCCGCTGCGCCTGCTGGTACGACTTTAACGTCCTGCACAACCTGAGTAACTTTCGCCTCCTGAAGCTCCTCTGCGAGCAGCTCGTTTGGCAGCCAAGTCGCCACGGCGACTGCGAGTGGCGCGACGAGTAAAATATAGCGGCGTTCCATATTCATGGGCGCACTTATAATGTGTCGCCTGTCGCTTGTGAAGCCTTTTCTTTAGCTTTTTTTGGGGGGGCCTTGCCCGAGACGCTCGACAACGCATTTCCCTGGAATTATGATACAGCCCCCCAATGGCTCGTTTTAACTACGTCGCTCTCGATTCTCGAGGGCAGGAAGCAACCGGGTTGGTCGAAGCGACTTCGTCCAACGCGGCAATCACGCAGCTGCGCCAGGCGGGCTATTTCCCAACCAGCGTCATCGAGGAAGCGATCGCCAGTACCGACGGTCAGGAAGCTCGTCGTCGCGCGACAACAATGGCGCGCGCCACCAAGCCGCGGGCGAAAAAAGGCATTGTTCTTTTCCAGCGTAGAAAAGTTAAGCCAAAGATTCTGATGATCTTTACTCGGCAGCTGGCGACGCTGATCGATTCCGGCTTGCCGTTGCTAAGAAGCCTCAACGTCCTCTCCAACCAGGAGCGGGATAAAGTGCTGAAAAATACGATCAACAAACTCTCCGATTCGGTGCAAAGTGGAAGCACATTTTCGGACGCGCTCGCGCTCCACCCGCGGATTTTCAACGATCTGTATGTGAACATGGTGAAGGCCGGCGAGGTCGGCGGTGTTCTCGAGCTGGTGCTCACCAGGCTTGCGGAATTTCAGGAGAAAGCCGCGAAGATTAAGAACAAAATCGTCGCGGCAATGGTGTATCCGCTCATCGTGATGACGATGGCGGTCGGCATCCTGTGTTTTCTGCTGGTGTTTATCGTGCCGAAGTTCGAAACAATTTTCCACGAGATGCTCGGCGACAAACCGTTGCCGCCCGTTACTCAGTTTGTCATCCTGGCAAGCGGCGCCGTGAAAAACCACGGGCTTGTTCTCCTCGGCGCTGTAGTAGTGATAGTGGCCATGTACAAGTTCCTTGGTCGCACGCGCCGAGGGCGATTAATCATTGATAGTTTCAAGCTGCGGATGCCGCTCTTTGGAAACTTGAACCGAAAATCAGCGATCTCCCGTTTTGCGCGCACACTCGGAACACTGGTCACAAGCGGTGTTCCGATTCTGCAGGCATTAAACATTACTCGCGAAACCGCGGGCAACGCCGCAATCGCTCGCGCGATTTCGCATGTGCACGACAGCGTGAAAGAAGGCGAATCGATCGTGCAGCCGCTGGAAGCCAGCCGCTCGTTTCCGCCGATGGTGGTCAGCATGATCGATGTAGGCGAGGAGACCGGCAAACTGCCGGAAATGCTTTTGAAGATCGCGGACGTTTACGATGACGAAGTCGATAACGCGGTAGCGGCGCTCACGTCGATGCTTGAGCCAATTATGATCGTTTTCCTCGCACTGATTGTCGGGACGATTGTGCTAGCCCTCTTCACGCCGCTCATCAGCATCATCACCGGGTTGCAACAGCAAACGTGATCGGCTTCGCCGAATGACGAAGCACGAATGTCGAATGCCGAAGGAAGTTCTCGGCACGCGAAGCGCGTTTACTCTCATCGAGCTGGTCGTTGTCTTTGGTCTAATCCTCGTTCTCACTGGACTGGTCCTGAGTACAGTTGGTTACGCTAGAAAAAAGGGCGCACGCGCCCGCGCCGAAACCGAAATCGCTGCCATGTCCGCTGCGTGCGAGAATTACAAGGCAGACAATGGAGTTTACCCGAGAACTTCTGTCACCGACACATTTACTGCAGTCACAAATCGGGTGCCACCAGATCCACAGCCGACATCCTATGATCCGAACGTTACTGCGTATTCATTCACAAGTTTTTACCTATACAGCCAGCTCTCTGGAAACCCGAGCGGTGACCGAACAACCTACACACAGCAAGGGTATATGCAGTTTAAGCCGAATATGCTGTCGCCGCCTGGTGGAACTGGCACAGTGACCGCAATCAGAGACCCGTTTGGGAACAGCTATGGCTATTCTACGGCCCAGGCTGCTTACATCGATAATCCAGGCGTCAACCCAAATAACGGCTTTAATTCCACCTTTGATCTGTGGAGTACTGCGGGAACATCCACCGCTACGGATGCAGCTTACGAAAAGGCTTGGATCACGAATTGGACCGCTCCGATGCCCACGCCCACCCCCACGCCATGATGCAGCCTGCAAAGGGCCTGGATCACGAATTGATAGCGCGCTGTCGATTCATGGCGACTGATACAGACGCCCTACAATTTCGCCAAAATCAAAATTGCGAACTATCCTTCGCTCGTGCGCACCACGACTTCGACGCGACGATTGGGACTTTGCTCTTCTATTGATCCACTTGCAGATGCCCGGAATTTCGTTGCCCCATAGCCGTGGGCTTCAATTTGAGCCGGATTAATGCGCATTATCTCAACGAGGTATCGCTTCACGCTGTCCGCACGCCGCTGACTCAATTCCAGATTGTATTCAAAGGTGCCAAAAGAATCCGTGTAACCTTCAACGCTAAATGTCGATTTTGGATTGCGCTGAATAAGAGTGCCGAGCTTTTGCAGTTGGCTGATGGCGCTCGCTTGCAGCACGTCGCTGTCATATTCAAAAATCTGGTCGTCCGGCAGACGCAATTTTGTGCCTGAGCCAAGCGGACCTTTTTGCGCCAGTAATTGGTCTAAATCGCTGAAGCCGGGCGTGCGACCCCGATTTGGCCCGGCGCTATCGCCAGGTAATTTGCTCGTGAACGTGTTCGGTCGCTTAATTGCCGTGCTCGTCGCGAGTTCTGTGCCGCTTAAAGCCGGCTGCGGACGCCCTGAAGTCGAGCTGTTATTGAGCAAAGATTGTTCGTGTAGTGCGTTTGGATCATTTGAGAGCGTCTGCGCGGTAGATCGTTCAATCTCGGTAAGAACAGAATTCACTTCGGGCTGGTCCACTTTCGGCTGATCAGGCAAAACATCGCGTGTGTCGTCCGGCAGCGCGGCAGTCGCCTGAATGTCCTGCAAAATTTTGTCGAACGATTTCTTCTCGTCGGGTAATTGGATGTCGGTATTGTCTGGGTTTGGTTTGGCCGCGGGATTTGTTTGATCAGCACTGGTCTTGTCGACGCCAGAATCGACGAGGCTTCGGAGCTTGAATGTGGGCGTCTGCTCGCGTGGCGCGACCGCCGCGTCCGCAGCTTGAAAACGCGTCCGGTAAAAATAAGCGCAGAGCGCGAAGTGTATTGCCAGGGAAACAATCAGTCCGAGCCAAATCCAGTTCCGCTCCCTGCTGCCACTTAGCAGCCCTTCAGTCTCGAAGTCGCTGATATGATCGAAATCGGAGACCCTCATGCGGCTTCCAACATATCACATTTGGCTTTGCCAGCCATGCTATGCCTCATCGCGATGCTCTCATTAACACCGGGCTTGACCCCGGTGTTGCTCTTAGCACGACGCAATGAAAGCCGTTTTCGGTACTGCACCTGACTGAAGTCAGGTGTCACTGAGAGATTATTTCAAATTTGGCCGACACGCTAAACTTTGCCGCTGCGTGTGCGTTCTATGAACGCTCGCGCAGCACGCCGAATTTCTTCTGCCACGCGCGCCTCGGGCGAAACAAATTTCGGCGTGAACCATGGAAACAGCCCGATCAAATCATGCGTGACCAGGATCTGTCCGTCACAATGCTCGCCTGAACCGATGCCAATCGTGGGGATTCCGATTGCCTTTGTGATCTGCCTGGCGACGTCGGCAATCACTATTTCCAGCACGACGGAAAATGCGCCGGCTCGTTCTACACATTTCGCGTCATCCAGCAATTGTTCGGCTTCGCGCGCGGTTTTGCCTTTCATTTTGTAACCGCCTTCTTCACGCACGTGTTGCGGCAACATTCCTATATGCGCCATCACTGGGATTCCTGCAGCGACAATGGTCTCGATTTTGCCGCATTCACTCCAGCCCCCTTCGAGTTTCACCGCCTGTGCGCCGGCATCGACAAATTTTCTGGCAGTGTCGACTGCCTGCTGCGGAGTGTCGTAGGTGTGAATCGGCATGTCGCCGACGAGCAGGGCTTGCTTCACACCGCGAGCCGCCGCGCGCGTATGGTGCAGCATTTCGTCCAACGTCACGTCAGCTGTGTCGGGATAACCGAGCACTACCATGCCCACTGAGTCCCCGACGAGAATGATGTCGATGCCGCTTTCATCGAGCAAACGAGCGGTAGGATAATCGTAAGCCGTCAACGCGGTGATCTTGTCGCCGCGCTGTTTGATTTGCCGAAAATCCTTCATCGACCGTTCGAAGATCAGCCGCCGATTTGAGAACGCAAGCTCGCGGCGAAAAGTGGTGCGAGGACGGCCCGCACTCCAAAAGCTGGCGCGAAGTAGAATTTCGTTCATAAAGGGTTTCGCACGGAGTGCTTTGGAGTGCGACTCGTCCTGGCGTCGCTTTCGCCCTAGTCGGATGGCGTAGTTCGAGTTACCAGGCGTCCGGGAGCCGAACAAACTCGCCGGATTCATCTAGTTCCGCGAGGAGCTGACTGACGCTGTTTGTCTGCCCAGGCAAAGTAAGCTCCGGCCGAATGTCTGCGAGCGGCTGGAGGACAAACTTTCTTTTGTGCATCCGCGGATGCGGTAGCTGTAATTCTTCTCCGTTAAGTGTCATCGCGCCAGAATAGAGGAGATCAATGTCGATCGTGCGCGAGATGTTGCGCCGGTGGGATCGTGGCCGGCCGAGCGCGTACTCGATCTCGCGCAAACTTTTCAACAGCTTTAACGGATCGCCTTCGTAATCGAACTCCAGGACCGCATTTAAGAATTTTTGCGCACCCGATTCACAATCGACGGGATCGGTTTCGTAAACAGGGGAAGAAATAATTGGTGGCGAGATTCCCGGTAGTCGGAGAATCGCATTTCGCGCGGCCCGCAAATTGGCGAGGCCGTCTCCAAGATTCGAACCGAGTGCGACGGCTGTTCTCATCGTAGCGTACGCCTCGCAACCCAGAGGGTCGCGCTACTTTAATCCCAACACATCGTGCATCGAGTAGAGGCCCGGTGGTCTCCCGATGATCCACTTTGCCGCGCGCAACGCTCCGCGCGCAAAAATCTCGCGACTCGCTGCGCGATGGGTAAGCTCAAGCCGCTCACTGGGTCCACTGAAAATTACAGTGTGCTCTCCTACTACTTCGCCTTCGCGAATTGATTGAATCGGTATTTCGTTCTCGATTTTTTGCGCCGCTTTCAGGACCTGCGCGAGAGTTTTGGCTGTGCCACTCGGCGCATCCTTTTTCGTTTTGTGATGCGTTTCAACGATTTGAGCATCGAAGTCCGGGCGTAGCAATTCGGCAGCTTTGCGCGTCAACCAGAAAAGCACATTGACTCCGACGCTGAAATTAGACGCGAGCACAATCGGTACTGACTGTGCTGTTTCTTCGATCTTGTTGCGTTGTTCTTGAGAATGGGCGGTCGTGCCGATCACAAGCGATTTACCATGGTACAATGCGGCGCTGCAGATTTCACCGATCGCGTTGGCATGACTGAAATCGATCGCCACATCGCAATCGTTCATCGCCGGCTCGATTGCGTCGCCGAGGTCGCATTGCGCTACGATCTCAATTTCTGGC
Organism: Candidatus Udaeobacter sp.; assembly: GCA_036270025.1. GTDB lineage: Bacteria > Verrucomicrobiota > Verrucomicrobiia > Chthoniobacterales > UBA10450 > Udaeobacter. Next base: position 6,349 of record DATBDI010000153.1, read on the forward strand.
TCGGTGTTAGCGAGATCGAAAATGGTTTTCCCCATGCGACCGGCTGCGCCTATCAGCAACACGCGCGCGGGAGATGATTTCATCTTAGAACCCTCACCTTACCCTCTCCCTTTGGAAGGGAGAAGCGCGTGCTTACACTTGAAAAGTCGTTCCATTTACACACTCCGCAGTCCGCCTCTCGCCTTGCTTAAGGGGAGAGGATTGAGGTGAGGAGTTTCATTTTTTTCGCTCAAATTCTTCGAGCGTGCTGCGCAAACGTGCCTGGTTCGCGTCGCTCATTTCGCACAATGGCAAACGGACTTCGCCTGACATGACGCCTCGCCAGGCCAATGCGGTCTTCACCGGCACCGGATTTGGTTCGATGAACAAATCTTTGAATAACGGCAATAATTTCCGATGCAATTGTTCTGCTGATTTCAAATCGCCTGATTCACTGGCGCTGATGAGCGCACAGACTTCGGCCGGAAATAAATTCGACGCGACGCTTACCACACCGGCGGCGCCTACGGCCATGAATGGTAGCGTGAGCGAATCGTCGCCGCTCAAAATGCTAAAGGGTTCGGGCAATCGCCCGCGCAGTTCGCCGACCCGTTCCACGCTACCGCTCGCTTCCTTGATGGAAACAATGTTGCCGCACTCGTTTGCCAAACGCACCACGGTGTCAGGAATGATGTCCACACCGCAACGGCCGGGAATATTGTAGAGTATGATGGGCAGCGATGTGGCGTCCGCGATTGTCTTGAAGTGACGGAACAGTCCTTCCTGGCTCGGTTTGTTGTAATACGGCGCCACAAGCAGTGCGCCATCGCATCCCAAGTTTTCGGCTGCTTTGGTGTCGGCCACTGCGTGTTGCGTCGCGTTTGAACCTGTGCCGGCGATCACGAGGCGACGTTTATTGGCCGTTGCAACAGCAACGCGGATGAGTTCTTCGCGTTCGTCGTGCGAAAGCGTCGGCGATTCGCCCGTTGTTCCTATCGCGACAATTCCGGTGATACCCGCAGTGACTTGTGCTTCGATGAGTTGCTGAAAAGCAGAAATGTCAACGCCGCCATCGCGAAATGGGGTGACGAGGGCCGTGAACGTGCCGTGAAACATTGTTTTAACAAATTGTCATGTCGAGCGAAGTCGAGACATCTCTGGTCAGTTCTCGCTTTGACATTAGAGATTCCTCGACTTCGCTCGGAATGACAAAAGAACGTTAAATCTCGATTGTCCCTTCGAAAACAAATTCAGCCGGCCCGGTGAGAGTAACATTGCGAAATTTGTTTCCACTCTTTTCAAACCCGACCCGCAATTCGTCTCCGCCGCGGGCGACGACGGTGATTGGGCCGGTCAGATTTTCCGTAGCAGCCCAGATCAGCGCACTTGCGACGATGCCCGTGCCGCATGCGAGCGTTTCGTCTTCGACGCCGCGCTCATAGGTGCGGATCGCTATTTCATTTGCTCCTCGCATCTCAATGAAGTTCACGTTTGCGCCCGCGGGCGAAAACATTTTGTGATGGCGAATGGCTGCACCTTCGCTTCGCACGTCCGCAGCATCGATTCGCGGAACGGGAATCACCACATGCGGGACGCCGCTGTTGATGAAGTGGACCATTTTATTTTGATCGGCCAACGGCAAACTGAGGTTCAGTCGTAGATCGCTTGGCTCCGTCATCTGTAGCGTCACAAGATCGCCCACCAACTCCGCCGAAATCAGGCCTGCTGGTGTTTCGAAAGAAATTTTACGCTGCGCTCCGGCAACCTTGTTTGCAAAACGGGCGAAGCAACGCGCGCCGTTACCGCACATTTCTGCTTCTCCGCCGTCGGCGTTGAAATAGCGCATGCGGAAGTCGGCGCGGTTGGAAGGCTTTTCGAGGAGCAAGATTCCGTCGGCGCCGATGCCGCGATGCCGGTCGCAAAGACGCATGATCTCGCTGCGACTCAGATTGATCTCTCCAGTCCTATTGTCGAACAGCATGAAATCGTTTCCCGCGCCATTCATTTTCGTGAACCGCAGCATGTATTTCGTTTAGCATACGTGACGCAGCAAAGCGAGTGACTGACCGATCGCCGTTGCCAGATGAAGTTTCGGTGTTTATTTATGCGCGGTGAAAAGGCTTGGTGCGTGCGGTGTGGTCGCGGCTCTTGTCCTCTCCTCCCATGCAGCTTTCGCTGCGGATTACAACAACGTGATCCTTGAACAAGTTAAACAGATGCCGCAGGGCGGCCGGTACTCTGTTTCGCGCTTCGCAAAGATTCGCCTTCAGTCCTCGGCGCATTTTGAGTCCGGAAAATTCTTCATCGTGCCAGCGGGGCCGAGTTTTTGCTCAGGCGCGACGTATCTGGTGTTCATCAGAACGATCGAAGCCTTGCGCGCGCGTGGCGCGCTTAACCTCGAGTACGCCACCCTGGAAAAACTGATCATCCGCGATCAACGGGATGGCGAAGGAATCTGGGGCCGCTGGAATGCAAATGGTCCTGGCACTGCCCGCCTGTTTAACGAACTGCGGCTGGGACGGAATTTCGACAATTTCGATCAGGCCAGGCCGGGCGATTTCATGAAAATTTTCTGGTCCCGTCAGGTTGGAAAAAACGAGCACGGACACTCTACGATTTTTCTTGGGATGGAGAATCGGCCGGACGGACAATATGTCCGCTATTGGTCAAGCAATGTTCCGTCAGGCTATGGTGAGAAAAGCGTGCCGCGAAGCAAGATCGCGTATGCGATATTTTCACGCCTCGAGACACCAGCGAATCTGGCACGAATCAATAATGCCCCTGTGGTGGATACATACTTAGCGTCGCTCCTGCGAACGCGTTCGAGTATTTCCGAAGCCGGGAGCAAGTGCGGATTGTAAACACTGCGCGAAGGATGTACACACGGCGCACTGCGCCGGTCTGGACGGGGGCAGCAGGGCGTCCACGAACGTGACACAAATGGCGCTTGCCTTCGCAAATGTCGAGCATCTAAAAGAGACATATGCTACTCGAAACCTTAAAGCGCCATTGGTGGGTTCCAGTGATAAGGGGCGTCGCTGCGATCGTTTTTGGCATGCTTGCGTTTGTCTATCCTGGATTGACCGTCGCGATACTGGTGTTGTTCTTCGGTGCCTGGGTACTCGTGGACGGTGTGTTTCGTGTCGTCGGCGCCGTTGGCGGCCGCGCGACAGATCCGGAGTGGGGCTGGCATCTCGTCATCGGAATTCTCGGCATCATGATCGGATTCCTCACTTTCCACGCGCCCCGGATCACGGCGCTGGCGTTGGTCATTTACATCGCAGCGTGGGCGTTGATGATCGGGGCCACCGAGATCGCGCTGGCAATCAAGCTGCGCCGGGAAATAAAAGGCGAATGGTTTCTGATCCTCATGGGGCTGCTTTCAATTCTCTTCGCCTTCATGCTTCTGTGGAACCCGATTCCCGGCGCTCTGGCTCTCGTATGGCTGATTGGGGCTTATGCAATCGCGTTCGGAATCCTTGGGATTATTTTTGGAATCCGCTTGCGGGGATTGGCCACGTTGCCGGTGCGCTGATTGACGGAGCGTTCGCGGCCATCCGGCTCAGACACACGAGCCGTGTTCGTCCGTGTTGTGTATGCAACCTTGCGGCCGCGAAATTTTTGCGCGACCAACACGCAACAGCGGTTGTTTGTTGAAGAAAATGCGGCCTGGTGCAATTGATAGAGCGATTAAGTTACGGCGCTGGAATATGACCGTTCCAATCTTGGCCCTTCAATTCGCGAGGACGAGCAGAAGCTCATTTTCCAAGCTCTTACCTTTATGAACAAAGCTCCCCGTGCCACAACCGCGCGAGCGCGGACAGGCTCGACCCCGAACGGAAGTGAACTCGACACGCGGCAATTGCTTGCCGCACTAATGGCGTTCAAACGCGGCGATTTTTCCGCGCGACTGCCGGAGGATTGGACGGGCGTGCCGGGCAAGATCGCCGACACATTTAATGCGGTGATTGAGGCGAACGAGCGCATGACGCGCGAACTGGAACGCATTGGGCGGGTGGTTGGCAAAGAAGGGCGGATTGCCCAGCGCGCCTCGATCGGCGAAGTGACCAACTCCTGGGCGGACGCAATTGGATCGATCAATGATCTGATTGGAGATCTTGTTCAGCCCACGAGCGAGATGGCGCGAGTCATCGGGGCGGTTGCCAGGGGAGATTTGTCCCAAACAATGGCAACCGAAATCGAAGGCCGCCCATTAAGGGGTGAATTTTTGCATACTGCCAAAACGGTAAACGCTATGGTCGGGCAGCTCGGCGCTTTCGCATCGGAAGTGACGCGCGTCGCACGCGAAGTCGGCACGGAAGGCAAACTTGGTGGCCAGGCAAAAGTCAAAGGCGTCGCTGGTACTTGGAAGGACTTGACGGAAAACGTGAATCTCATGGCGTCGAATCTCACTTCGCAGGTGCGAAACATCGCCGCAGTAACCACGGCGGTGGCAAACGGAGATCTTGCAAAAAAAATCACTGTCGATGTTCGGGGGGAACTCCTGGAGTTGAAGGACACCATCAATACGATGGTGGACCAACTCCGCTCATTCGGATCGGAGGTCACACGCGTCGCGCGCGAAGTCGGTTCCGAAGGCAAGCTGGGTGGGCAAGCTGACGTGCGCGGCCTGGCAGGTGTGTGGAAAGACTTGGGCGACAACGTCAATGTCATGGCCTCCAACCTAACGACACAAGTACGCAACATCGCCGCCGTCACCACTGCGGTTGCCACTGGCGATCTCACCAAGAAAATCACCGTGGACGTCAAAGGCGAAATCCTTGAATTAAAAGACACGGTGAACACAATGGTGGATCAGCTCTCGTCGTTCGCCGATGAAGTGACGCGCGTCGCGCGCGAAGTCGGTATGGAAGGAAAGCTGGGCGGGCAGGCGGTGGTGAAAGGCGTTTCGGGAACGTGGAAGGATCTCACTGACAACGTGAACTTCATGGCGTCTAATCTCACCGATCAGGTGCGTGGCATTGCCAAGGTGGTAACCGCAGTCGCAAAGGGCGATCTGAAACGAAAACTATTCCTCGAAGCCAAGGGCGAAATTGCCGAACTCGCCGAGACGATCAACAACATGATTGATACGCTGGCGATCTTCGCGGATCAGGTCACGACCGTCGCTCGCGAAGTGGGCGTGGAAGGAAAACTTGGCGGCCAGGCCAATGTGCCGGGCGCCGCGGGGACATGGCGGGATCTGACTGACAACGTGAACCGGCTGGCAGCAAATCTGACGACGCAGCTGCGTGCCATTGTCGAAGTGGCCACCGCGGTCACGAAGGGTGATCTCACACGTTCGATTCAGGTAGAAGCACAGGGCGAGGTGGCATTCGTCAAGGACAACATCAACGAAATGATCCGCAATTTGCGGGACACCACGCTGCGAAATGAGGAGCAAGACTGGCTCAAGACGAACCTCACCAAATTCACCCGGATGCTGCAGGGACAGCGTGACTTTCTCACGGTTGGGAAATTGATTCTCTCCGAGCTAGCTCCACTGGTGTCGGCGCAGCAGGGCGCTTTCTACATGATGAACAAGTCCAACGGAGAATCGGAGCTCAGGCTGCTGGCGAGCTATGCTAACCAGGAAGGCAACGGCGCCAAGGGCCGTTTCAAAATTGGGGAGAGCCTTGTAGGGCAAGCGGCATTGGGAAAGCGGCGCATTCTTGTGAGCGATGTACCGAACACCTACGCCAGAGTGAGTTCCGGATTAGGCGAATTTCTCCCGACGAACATTGTTGTCCTGCCGATTCTCTTTGAAGACGAAGTAAAAGCGGTCATGGAACTTTCCTCAGTTGAGCGATTCAGCCCGACGCATCAGGCGTTCCTGGATCAATTGACCGAGAGCATCGGTATTGTGCTTAACACTATTGAAGCAAGCACGCAGACAGAAAACCTGCTCAAGCAGTCGCAATCGCTCGCCACAGAGTTGCAGAAGACCAATCTGGAGCTGGAAGAGAAGGCTCGCTCGAATCTGGCCAAAGATGAATTCCTGGCCATGCTGAGTCACGAGTTGCGGACGCCTCTCACACCCGTGCTTGCTTCTGCTCTCGAGCTGGAGAATGAGCCGGACGTTCGTCCGGACGTTCGCGAATCGTTGCGGATGATTCGTCGTAACGTGGAATTGGAAGCGCGACTCATCGACGACTTGCTGGATCTAACGCGTATCGATCGCGGCAAGGTGCAGCTCAACTTCGAAATCGTTGATGCAGATACGTTGCTGCAAAACGCCCTCGAAATCTGTCAGCCGGAAATCGATCGAAAACATTTGAGGCCCTCCCTCAATCTCAGTGCGAAAAGAGTGCATATGCGTGCAGACCCGGCGCGACTGCAGCAAATCTTTTGGAATCTGATCAACAACGCGGTGAAATTCACGCCGCCCAACGGGCAAATCACGATTACGACCACCAACGATTCAGGCGAAAAATTGCGCGTCGAGATCGCCGATACCGGGATGGGAATTGAGCCGGAAGCGCTGCCGAAAATCTTCGATGCATTCGAACAGGGCGGCCGAACTCAATTAGGAGGACTGGGTCTGGGGCTGGCGATCAGCAAAACTCTTGTTGAAGCGCATAAAGGAACGATTACCGCGCAAAGCGACGGCCGGAATAAAGGCTCGAAGTTCGCGTTAGTTTTCCCCACCTGCGAAAAAGTGGAGGCGCAAATTGCCCCGGCGCTGTCGCCGCGGTTCGCTGAACGCCAGCCCATGCGCATTCTGCTGGTTGAAGATCATGAAGACACGAACCGCTCCCTTACGAGTCTGCTTCGGCGGCGGGGTTATCATGTGCAATCGGCACTCACTTTTCAATCCGCGGTTGAGCTCAGCGGAAAAGAGAAATTTGATGTGCTTATAAGCGACCTCGGCTTACCCGATGGGAATGGAATCGATCTGATCCAGACTCTCGTCTCAAAACCGCCTCTCGGAATTGCTCTGACCGGTTTCGGGATGGAACAAGATATCCGCAAGAGCCGCGAGGTAGGTTTTCAGCATCACTTGGTAAAGCCAATTGATCTAAACAAGCTGGATGCATTGATCCAAGAAAGCGCAGCAGCGCCAGCGGTGCCACATCCACTTGCCGGGCCCGTTTAGGGGCTGTGGTCAGAGTCGTCTGAATCTTTTAGGTCTGGGTTCTATCGCCGCCTTGCCGCAAAACCCGCAATTCTGC
>DATBDI010000154.1:0-4705 GCA_036270025.1 Candidatus Udaeobacter sp.
GCTAGTCTGGCCAAATCAAAATAAGAAAAAGCGAAGCGAATACGCACCAAATTACCGGCTCAGCTCGAGCATGCGAAGGATTGGAGCCTCAGCGCGTTTCCGCACAGATTCGGGCAAGGTGATCTCCGGTTCCATATTCAATAGCGCGTCGTACGCCTTCTCCAACGTGTTCATCTTCATGAACCGGCATTCGCCGCAAAAGCAATTGTCTGTCGGACCGGGAATGAATGTCTTGTGAGGGATTTCTTTGCGCAGCCGGTGCAAAAGGCCTGCTTCAGTGACGACGATGATTTCGCGCGCGGGCGATTCCTTGCAAAACGTCACCATCTTTTCGGTGGAACACACTTCATCGGCCAGCATGCGCACCGCATAGGTGCACTCGGGATGCGCGACAACGGGGGCGTCTGGATATTCTTCGCGGATTTTGCGGATGCTGCGTGCTGTGAACTCGACGTGGATGTAACAAGTGCCGCGCCACAAATCCATTTTGCGCCCGGTCCGTTCCATGACCCACGCGCCGAGATTTTGGTCCGGAACAAAAAGAATGTTCCGATCAGCCGGCGCGGCGCGAACGATCTTGTCGGCATTGCCGCTGGTGCAAATCACGTCCGCTAGCGCTTTCACGCCAGCGCTGCAATTGATGTAGGCGATGACGTAATAGTTCTTATCGGCGTGCTGTTTGAGAAACTCCGCCAGTTTTTCCGGCGGACACGATTCAGAGAGCGAGCAACCTGCATCGAGGTCCGGCAAGATCACGCGCTTGGTCGGGTTGATGATCTTCGCCGTCTCCGCCATGAAATGGACGCCGCAAAACAAGATTATGTCGGCGTGTGTTTTCGCGGCCTCGTAGCTCAAGCCTAACGAGTCGCCAACAAAATCGGCGACGTCCTGCAACTCGGGCACCTGGTAGTTATGCGCGAGAATAACAGCGTTTCGCTCGCGTTTGAGCTCTAACAATTCCTCCGCGAGATCGACTCCAGTCCGGCGTGCACTGAAGAAATTGATGCCGGCACTTACCATTGGATAATATGGCGGTTTTCAGCCGACTTACAAACGAACCGTAGATGTATTTGTAGGGCGTTTCTGTGAAACGCTGGAGTCACGGCGTCTGATACAGACGCCCTACAAGAGCGCGTTGCGCATCGCTTCGATCGGCGGTTCGCGGTCGAACCAAATCGAAAATGAAAGTGCTCCCTGATACAGCAACATCGATAAGCCATTCGCGCCGCGCGCGCCGGCTTGCTCGGCGGCCTGGAGCAACGCACTTTTCGATGTGCCGTAAACGCAATCGAAAACCATGTGATGTGGCGCAAGCAAACGCCCGGGAACAGGGGGTGGATCGCTGCGATTCATGCCTAGCGGCGTTGCGTTCACGATGAGATCGATTTCGGAAAGCTGCAGTCGCATGGCCGTTTCGTCGAACGTTAGCGCCTCAAGGCGCGCAGCAGGACCGAGCACGCGCGGTCCGGAAAAGAACGGTCGCAGTTGCTCCACAAGTGTGTGCGCTTTTTCGAGCGTGCGATTCACCAGAAGAAGACGTTCACAGTTTTCCAACGCGCACTGCCAGACGATCGCGCGCCCGGTTCCGCCGCCTGCGCCGAGAATCATCACTCGAAGATCGCGGACATCGACTGAGAATTCCGCACGGACGGCTCGCACGAATCCTTCGCCGTCGGTGTTGAACCCGATCAGCTTCTGATCGTCCGCTGTAGCCGCGGCGCTGTGCGCCGTCGGAGTTTCCTTTGCCGTTGCGGCCTGATCGGCCACAGGCTGGTGGTTGCGGTTACCAGGTTCGATCTTGATTGTATTCACCGCGCCACAACGTCTGGCGCTCTCATCCAGTTCGTCGACGTGCCCAGCCGCGGCGATTTTGTGCGGAACTGTCAGATTGATTCCAATGAAATCGAGCTTGCGCAGAAACGACAACGCTGATCGCAACTCGTTACCGCGGATGTGAAAACGCGCGTACTGCGTGCCCATCTGGCACGCCTCCAACGCGGCATTTTGCATCTGCGGCGAAAGCGAATGCGCGACGGGATCTCCCAGCACGCCTAGGCGAATCGGCGGATTGACATCGCGCGCGATCCCGTTCCACTTCTCCAGGTCGCCGACTGTATAACGGTCGGTAGTTTGTTTTTGCTCGCTCATGCCACTAGCTAGCGTTCTCTGAATAGCTTCGGTGCGCAATGGGGAGCGCGAGCATTCTCCTCGCCCTGGCTGGCATTTTGCCAGCCAGCTTCCACGGCGTGTTTTTGCAGCGCCATCGAACGCTCCGAATCGTCGGCTTGCTTGCGGCCGCATCCGGCAACATGCCGGCTGAGGCGAGCAGAATGCTCGCGCTCCCCATTGCAAACGCGCAGTCAGGTTGTCGTTCCGGGGATTCGCCGATACTTTGCTGGTTCCAATGACTACTGAAGCGGACAGACCATCGGATTTTATTCGCGACATCATTGCGGAGGATCTTCGAACGGGAAAATACAAGGAGATTCGCACGCGTTTTCCTCCCGAGCCCAACGGTTACCTTCACATCGGGCATGCCAAATCGATTTGCCTGAACTTCGGCATTGCGCGCGAGTTTGGCGGTGTCTGCAACATTCGTATGGACGACACCAACCCCACGAAGGAGGAAGCGGAATACGTCAGGTCAATCATGGCCGACGTGCATTGGTTGATCGACGGGCGGGCGGAGAATCATCTCGGCGGCGCACCGTTCTACGCATCGGATTATTTTCTGAAGTTTTACGATTACGCGGTGGATCTCGTGCGCGCTGGCGAGGCGTACGTCGATGACATGACTCCAGAGGAAATCGATACATATCGTCGGCTCGGAAAAGTAAGCGCCTTTCGCGATCGCTCGGTTGATCAAAATCTGGATCTGTTTTCCAGGATGAAAGCTGGCGAGTTTCCCGATGGCGCGCGCACGTTGCGTGCAAAGATCGACGTGAACGCTGCGAATGTGTGGCTGCGCGATCCGGTCCTGTATCGGATCCGGCACGCATCGCATCACCGCACCGGGGATAAATGGTGCATCTATCCTATGTACGATTGGGCGCACACACTCAGCGATTACATCGAAGGGATCACCCACTCGATTTGCACGCTTGAGTTTGAAGTTCACCGCCCGCTTTACGATTGGATCCTCGACGCTCTCGAATTGCCGAAGCCCCGCCCGCATCAATACGAATTTGCGCGGCTCAATCTGACCTACTCGGTCATCAGCAAGCGCAAACTCATCCAGCTCGTGAATGAAAAGCTGGTGAGCGGCTGGGACGATCCGCGGATGGTGACGATTTCCGGATTGCGCCGCCGTGGCGTCACGCCCACCACCTTGCGCACGTTCGCGTACAACATCGGCATCACGAAATATCCGAGCATGACTGACATGGCCCTGCTCGAACACACCATGCGCGACGAATTTAATCGGATCGCCACGCGCCGGTTGGTCGTGCTGCGGCCGATCAAGGTTGTCCTGACAAATTATCCCGAAGGAAAAATCGAAGAGCTCGATGCGATCAACAATCCCGAAGATGCAAATGGAGGAATCCGCAAAATTCCATTCAGTTGCGAGCTTTATATCGAGCGCGATGATTTCATGGAAACACCGCCGCCAAAATATTTCCGATTGCGACCCGGTGGCGAAGTGCGGCTAAAATACGCTTATATCATCAAGTGCGATGAGGTGATCAAGGATGAAGCCGGTAACGTGACCGAGCTTCGGTGCACGGTTGATCTGGACAGTAAATCAGGCGGACCGACTGCGGGGCGCAAAGTGAAGGGCACGATTCACTGGGTCAGCGCTGCGCACGCGATCGATGCAGAAGTGCGATTGTACGACCGGCTGTTTGCTGTTCCCGAGCCTGACTCGAATGGTGATTTCAAATCGTTCGTTAATCCGAATTCGCTGGAAGTGGTGAACTCAAAATGCGAACCGGCGCTTGCGAGTGCGCGATCGGAAGAACGGTATCAATTCGAGCGGCTTGGCTATTTCGCGCTCGATCCGGATTCCACGCGTGAGAAAGAAGTCTGGAATCGCACGGTTACGCTTCGCGACACCTGGGCGAAGGTAAAGTAACTCAAGCATCTTGCTTGACTCGTCGGGCAGGCTTCCCAGCCTGCTAAATAACACTTCGCCAGGCAGGGATGCTTGGCTGACAGGACAGGCTGGAAGCCTGTGTTACATCCGGAGGGCGCGGTCGATGCGCGTGAGCACTTTCTCTTTCCCGAGAACTTCCAGCAAATGGTAGAGGCTCGGGCCTACGTTGCTGCCCGTCACAGCGAGTCGCGTGGGATGCACAATCGCGCCAGTTTTCACGCCAAGCTTTGCGGCGGTGCTTTTCAGCGTCGTTTCGATGTCAGCGACGTCGAATTTTTCGAGCGCGCTGAATGCGTCCCGAACTGCTTGGACGCGCGTCTTGTTTTCCGCGGTGAAATACTTCGCTACACCTTCCGGGTTGTACTCGAAATCATCGTTGAAATAGAAACCGCAATAAGCCGGCAGCTCATCAAACGTGTTGATCTTTCCTTTGCACGTTTGCAAAGCAGCGCGCACGTATTGCTCCGGAAAATTGTCGAGTTTTATCCCGCTCGATTTCAGGCGCGCCACGGCCAAATCGTAGAACTCGGAGTCGGTCAACTCGCGCGCGTACTCGCCGTTCAACCAGTGGAGCTTATCGGGATCAAACGTTGCGGAACTGCGCCCGATGTT
>DATBDI010000155.1:0-8109 GCA_036270025.1 Candidatus Udaeobacter sp.
TCAAAAAACGATTACTCGGGTGTAACACGGTTCCTGTTCGCACAGTATGGATAAGATCCTGATTCACGGCGGTTATCCGCTCTCCGGTTCCATTAAGGTGAGTGGCTCAAAGAATTCTTCGTTGCCAATCCTGGCGGCCACCTTGCTCACCCGAGAACCTTGTATTGTTCACGGGGTGCCGGATCTCAGCGACACAAACTACATGCTGCAAATTCTCACTCATCTGGGCGCGCAGGTGGAGCGCGCCAGCGGCACTGTAAGTGTTACGGCTGAAAAGGTGCACTCCGTTGCGCCTTATGACGTCGTCCGCAAAATGCGTGCTTCGGTCTGTGTCCTTGGACCATTGCTTGGCAGGTGCAAGGAAGCGACCGTCGCTTTGCCAGGCGGTTGCGTCATCGGCGATCGGCCAATCGATCTGCACTTGGCAGGCTTCGAAGCGCTCGGCGCCGCAGTGCGTGTGCAAGGCGGTGATATCAAAGTTTTCGCGCCGAAGCTGTCGGGAACAGTGGTCAACATGCAGGGCAAATTTGGTCCGACCGTTCTGGGCACTGACAATGTAATGATGGCGGCCGTGCTCGCTGATGGTGTGACAGTTATTGAAGGCGCAGCGCTCGAACCCGAAGTCGTCGATTTGGCGACGTTCCTCACGAAAATGGGCGCGAAGATCGAAGGCGCAGGCACGCGTCGAATCATCATCGAAGGCGTGTCTGAGTTGCACGGCGTGGAACACCGGGTGATTCCGGATCGCATTGAGGCCGGGACGTTTTTGGTCGCAGGCGCAATTGCAGGAAAGGGAGTGACTGTTAAGCGGGTGGAGCCGGAGCACGTCCGCACTGTGACCGATGCATTGGCGCGATGCGGCTACGCCATCGATGTCCAGGACCGTGCGATTTCAATCCTGCCCAATGGCGAGGCCAGTGCGCTGGAGTTAGCGACCCAGCCGTATCCCGGTTTCCCCACTGACATGCAGGCGCAGATGTGCGCCTTGCTCTCGACCACCAGAGGCACCAGTTCGGTGACGGAAAACGTTTTTCCACAGCGTTACATGCATGTGGCTGAATTAAAACGAATGGGCGCGAAAGTTCACTTGGAAGGTGCGACTGCCGTGATTGAAGGAGTGGACCGCCTGTTCGCCGCGCCTGTGATGGCAAGCGACTTGCGCGCGTCGGCGGCACTGGTTCTCGCCGGCCTGAAAGCTGAGGGAGTGACCGAAGTAAATCGGGTCTATCACATTGACCGCGGTTACGAGGGGCTCGACGAAAAACTGAGCGAGATCGGCGCTCACGTAGAACGTGTGAAGGTAACAGCCTGACTTTTTGCTTGCTCTCCAACTCGCAACGGGGCAGTCGTGATTGCAGTCAACCGAGAGGTCAAATATGAATGAATCCAAAACTGCTTCCGACGTTCGGATCTGGAATGTACTTTGCCACGCCACGGCGCTGGCCGGATTTTTCGTGCCGTGGGCCGGTCACATTCTTGGCCCGTTAATAATCTGGCTGGCTAAACGTAACGATTCGCCCGAAATCGATCAGCACGGAAAGGAATCGCTGAACTTCCAAATTTCCATGTTGATCTATAATGTCATCGCTGGCGTTCTTTGCCTGGTCCTCGTCGGTTTCATAATATTGTTCGTGCTGCACATCCTAAACCTGGTGTTGGTGATCATTGCTTCGATCCAAGCGAGCGAAGGCAAGTTGTATCGCTATCCGATAACGATCCGGCTAATCAAGTAATTTGCGCTGTCATCCCGAGCGGAGCGAGGTACCTCACACAGGGTGATGGATCCACGGTAACTGCCTTGTGTAATCAGCCGCCACGATGAGAGGTTCTTCGCTGCGCTCAGAATGACAGCGGTTACTCGCGCGCTTCTGCCAATCGTCGCAAGGTCTTTAGGTTCATCACGTCTTCGCGCAAGTCTTTGCCTTTGGGCGTCTCCAGCACTTTCGGGATTTTGCGGAAACGCGGATGCCGCATGATGAAGCGGAAGGCGTCGAGACCGATTCGGCCTTTGCCAATGTGTTCGTGTCGATCAACACGCGACCCACGCGCAGTTTTGGAGTCGTTTAGATGAATGGCCACGAGGCGATCGCGGCCGATCACGCGATCGAATTCGTGCAATGTTTTTCGGAACGAGGGTTCACTGCTGATGTCGTAGCCTGCGGCGAACACATGCGCAGTATCCAGGCAAACACATAACCGCTCCGGTTCGCGCGCACGGCTGATGATATGCGCGAGGTGCTCGAATTTATTGCCCAGGCATGATCCCTGGCCGGCTGTTGTCTCGAGTGCGAGCCGCGTCTTGATTTTTCGCAGCACAGTGAATACGCAATCAATCGATTCAGCGATCGTGTCGAGCCCGGCTTCTTCGCCCGCGCCCAGATGCGCGCCGGGATGCACCACTAGAAATGGCAATTCAAGTTGGCCAGCGCGGATAAGTTCCTCTGCCAAAGCGCGAATGGAGTTCGCACGAAATTGCGGGTTCGTGGCCGCGAGATTGATGAGGTAGTTGGCGTGTCCGAAAATGGATAACACTTCGCGCCGCTGTGTATGATTAAGGAAAGCGCGGATCTCTTCCCGGGTCAGCGGACGCGCAAACCATTGCATGTTGTTCTTGACGAAGATTTGCATGGCGGTGCATTGGATGGAGCGCGCTCGCTCGATGGCCATGCTCGCGCCACCACGGATGGACATGTGGGCGCCAAGGAGGATTGGACGAGGCGGCGAATCGGCGAACCGGTGGGTCGGCGAAGCCGGCCTTTCACTTTTTCGCCGTTTCACCGTTTCGTTTCTCTTCACCTAAAATATTTTCGGGTGCCAATTCGGTTTTTTTAAACTGCCTTCGGCCTTATATTCGAACAGCTTGTAAACCGGAGTGAGCACGATACCCGGGCCTTTCGCGCTGATGCGCACGTCAAGATCGATTTTGTCATCGAGAAAATAAACGTCTCCGTGACCGATCACGCTGAAAAGTTGTCCGGCGACATTGAAATCGTCAGTGTGAATGATTCCATTCTTGATGGTAAATTTTGTGTCGGCATCGCGCGCAATGCTGTAGCCGATACCCGGCACGATGTGGTTTAGAATTTCTGAAATCGGACCGAGAAAAGGAATGGCAAATACATCCCCGTTGGCGACAGCCACTTTTCCGGCGCCGTTCATCTTGCGTGCGTCGGTTCCAAAGCCGTCGAAATCGTATGTGCCGCTCACCTGTCCGCGTACACTGCGATAGTGATAGTAGCTGAAGTACAGACTCGTCAGGCGAGGGAAGTCGACGTCCTGCAGCGTGAGCGTGGCGTGATAACGCGGATTGTTTTGCGCCAGTGAAATATCGGCGCTTCCGCGCAGCGTGCCGGAAAAGATGTCACCGCGAAAATCGAGAATCTGCAATCGATCGCGGGTGAAAAGCAATCGTCCCGAGGCATGATCGAAGGGGAGCGTCTTGCCAAGAAATACGTACTCCATTCCATCGGCGCCATCGACTTTGACCTCCAGACGCGTGTTTTTGCCGCCACGAAATTGGTAAACACCGTTGGCGACGATGTTCGGCGGCCGGCGGAATTTGAACAGCGCCACCGTTTTCGACATTTTTGGATCGATCCAAAAGATCGCTTCTGCTGGGTTTAACGAGCTTTTGATATCCGAGACGCGGACCTCGTGTTTCTTGAAGTCGTAAGTGAAATTGCCTGCGCCCGCGCCTTCATCGCGCGTCACGTGAACGTCCTCGCACGTGAGCGCGCCATCTGCGAAACGAATGTTCGTGTTGGCGTTGTTCATCCATGCGCCGCGGAATCGGCTGCGGCCCAAACTGATCGTTCCGTCGCCTTGCCAACTTTCCGGGTTGCGGTTGCCGCCCCGGATTGCGAGACGAATCGCCGGCGGCTGTTGCCATTCCCACTGTCTCACAAACTCGCTTGATTCCTGTGGAAGAAGTCCCCGAATTGCCGCCGGCGATATTGTGCTCTCAATATTCACCCGGAAATCGCCCGGGGCATCGAGCAGATCAGCTCGGACCTGACCCGTTTGATGGCGAACCCGCAGGTTGCGCACAAAGGTGCGCTCGCCGTCCCATGAAAAATCAGCAGCCAGATCGGAGAAAGGCACATTCTTGTATCTGAATTCGCCAAAGACGGCGTGCCCGATCACATCTGGCCTGAATCGATCCGCCTGTAGATTCAGCGAGCCATAGATTTCGACCAGAGGCCGCGCCTGGAACTCGATTCCAGCGAGCGGTTCGCCCAAGCCACAAGCATCAAGAAAATTTTTTAAGTCGACGCTGCTGCGCAGCTGGAAATTGACGTTGTTCGTGTCCTGATTCCAATCAGCGCGCGCGGCAAAACTGCCCTTGGTGTCGCTCCATTCGAAATGTGAGATGTCCAGGTGCTTACGATTCCATTCGGCAGTAGCAGAGAGAGCTCTGATTTCGTAGCTCCCGCGTTGCAACCGTTCGCCGCGCAGTGTGGCTTCTACGTGCGCCTTTTCCATTTCCGCGATGTCTCCACTGAACTTCAGCTGCAACGATGGAAGCTCAGCGGGGTAGTTGAACTTTTGTAGTTCATTCACCACACGTTCGGCAGTCGATACTCGCCGTTGCCATTCCTCAGCTGAAATCGCCGGCGACGGTTGATAGTCGTTGCGCTTGATCAACTGCCCGGTCGCCGAAATCCGAATTCCGCAGAAGATTCCCTCCGCCTGGCTGACGTAAATTTGTTCCGGTGGAAAATAAATGTGCGCGCGGAAATTCGTGAGGCGAACTTTCTCGCCTTTTCCAGCAGCCGTCCTGAGCGGAAGAGTGATTTGAGCGTCGCGCACGTCGAGCGCGTTGAGGAACGGCTCACTATTAAAAAGCGCAGCGTAATTGATATCGAGCGACACCTCATTGATGAGCGCCAGCGTGTTCTCGCGATTCTTGTAGTCGAAAATTCTTACGCTCCTTGCGACGAGACCACGGAATGGGTCCAGCGTCAGGCGACCGATGGAGGCTTCGACACCTCGTTTATGCAATTCCTCTACGACGACATAGCGCCATTCACGTCCAAATCCGCGCCGGGCCAGGTAATAGCCGCCGCCCACTGTGCCAGCAACCACGCCGAGAATTACCAGGCGCACCACGGCGCGGGCGATTCTGTGCCTGCGCATCCGTTGTCGATAGTTCGTGGAACGCCGGACCGGCGGGGGTTCAAGGACAGCGGGCATGCGTCGTCGTTAAAGAGTTAAAGCGTTGCAGTGTTGAAGCGGTAGGCCCAATTTAACGCCTTAACGGTTCAACGCTTCAACGTGATTTCAACCTCCGATCTGCCCGCGCTCAACGCGTCGTTTAATTTGGTCAGCACCATCTTCATTGCCATGGGCTGGTACTTCATCCGGCGCGGTGAATGGCGGCGTCACATGGCGTGCATGATCACAGCCGTGCTTTCTTCAACTTGTTTTCTGGTTGGTTATATCACTTACCACGCACGGGTCGGTGAAAAATCTTCCGGATACACCGGCTGGATTGCCGCGGTTTACTTCCCAGTGCTCGCTTCGCACGTCCTCCTTGCGTTTGCGACGTTGCCCCTTGTAATTCTGACGCTGATTCCGGTGTTTCGTCGCCGATGGGATCGTCATGCCCGTATCGCGCGTTGGACGATGCCGATTTGGCTGTACGTGTCGATTACGGGCGTGCTCGTTTATCTGATGCTCTACAAATGGTTTCCCCCGGGAACGTGATGCAAGGCAATCGTGCCTGCAAAGACTGTAGCGCAGACAGGATTGCCTTCGCCATGTCCAAAATCTTGCGCATGATCGGGATTTGATGTTTGATCAACGATGCCCGGCTGCGTATCCGAGAAAAATTTATGGTGACGATCGCGACCTTCAATGAACCGGCCAAAGCGCGCCAGCTGAAACGACGCTTTCACGATGCCGGCATCCAAGCCGACATTCACAACGAAGCGCAGCTGCAACAGGTCGGCTTCATGTCTCGTCCGCAGGCGAATGCGAAGGTGATGGTGGAAGACGCCGATTTTGAAAGGGCACAGGATTTAATGGTCGAATGGGAGGCTACCGACCCGGACATCTCCGCTGCTTTGATTCGATGTCCGCAATGCAGCTCTTCCAATATCGAGTATCCGCAGATGACCCGAAAATTCATGACGCCGGCGTTGGTTGGTTTGCTTTGCGCCATGAAAATTATTCCCAAGGAGTTTTACTGCCAGGACTGCCATTTTACCTGGAGCAACAGCGAAGAGCCCACGATTGGCCGGCTCTGGCATCGCTTCTTTCCAGGCGGCGAATCGAGCACGGAAGCCTCGTAACCAACTACTGGTCTCCGGGCGCTTAGGTCGTCGCACACGATTGTACTTTTGATGGATTCTTTTTGTAGCGTTTCATCCAGCCACAGGAAGGCCGATTTTCGACTGTCACCCACAGGCGCGGAGGTGCGTTTCCAATCATGAGGTGGCTTTTCGTTCTCGTACTTGCGCTGGCGATCTTCGGTGGCGCCGCCTGGTTCGGCTACAACACTTTTGTCAAAGAGGAAATCGCCGTGAAAAAGGAGCAGCGTGGCGAAGTCACGCCGGCACCGGCACCGGACATAAGCCTGCCGGAATTTCAGGCAGCCGCGCAGCTCCGCCAGGAAGGCAAGTTGACCGAGACTCGCGATGCGCTCATCGGGTTCATCCAAAAATATCCTTCTGGAAAACACGTCGACGAAGCACGCGACATGCTCGGCGAGCTGAATGTTGACATCCTGCTATCGCGCCATCCCTCTCCAGAAAAGATCGAATACATTGTAAAACCCGGAGACGTTCTGGCGAAAATTTCGCGCAAGCTCAAAACGACACCGGAGCTCATCATGCGCATGAACAACATGAGCGGGACCATGTTGCACATCGGCGAGAAGCTGCTGATTTCCCATCCGGAGTTCTCGATGGTCATTCAACGCAAGTCCAACATGGTTACGCTTCTGAACCACGGTGCGTTCTTCAAGCAGTATCATGTCCGCGAAGCAAAGCTCCCGCCCAAACAGCCGTCGAAGATCACAGCAAAGGTGGCCGAGACAATGGCTTGGAAAGATGGAAAACGCATAGGCCTGGGTAGCAAGGACTATCTTGCGAGCACCAAATGGATCCGGATTGCCGGCGCTGCGGGTTACACTCTTTATTCGATACCCGATGGAGCCCACCCGAATCTCGGCCAACCGCCGCCGCCGGTCGGGCTTGGCCTTGCGGCCACCGATCTGGAAGAGCTGGGCAGCCTTGTAAACAAGCAGACCGCGGTCACCATCATTGACTAAAATCGTTGAGGTGGTGAACCGTGATTCATCGAAACGGCGTCCGACGCGCTTACTTGACGCCTTGACGCTTCAACGCTTTAACCTTTAACGCTCATGGAATGGCAACCTCTGGATTTTGAAAAGCCGATCTTTGATCTCGAACGGCGGTTGGAAGATTTGAGAGACCATTCCGACAAGCACGACGTTGATCTCGACCCGGCAATAAAAGAGCTGGAGACGAACCTTCGGGAAACGCGTCGCCGGATTTACGGCAACCTGACGGCGTGGGAACGCGTCCAAATCGCGCGGCACACGCAGCGGCCATTTGCTCTCGATTACATCGAGCGATGTTTTACAAACTGGGTTGAATTGCACGGCGATCGCCACTTTGCCGACGATCGTGCCATGCCTTGTGGTCTGGCGATGCTCGACGGCCAGCCTTCCGTCGTCATTACTCACCAGAAAGGACGCAACACTAAACAAAACCTCATGCGCAATTTTGGCTGTGCCCATCCTGAGGGATATCGCAAGGCGTTGCGACTTATGCGACTGGGGGAGAAATTTGGCATCCCGGTGATTTCGTTAATCGATACGCCGGGCGCGTTTCCCGGCATCGGATCGGAGGAGCGTCACATTTCGGAAGCGATTGCCGTGAATCTTCGTGAAATGATGAAGCTGCGCGCCCCGATCGTTGCAGCAGTGATCGGGGAGGGCGGATCGGGCGGCGCCCTTGGCATTGGCGTTGCAGATCACGTGATGATCCTGGAAAATGCATATTACTCTGTCATCAGTCCCGAAGCGTGTTCGGCAATTTTATGGCGAGACCGGCGGCATGCTGCCGAAGCGGCTGAAGCGCT
>DATBDI010000156.1:0-2408 GCA_036270025.1 Candidatus Udaeobacter sp.
TCATATAGGTTCCTAAAAATTTATTTCTTAAACATATTAATATTGATTTATACTAATATCTATTACTTATAGTTATTCTTTTATTTTACATTTTATTTTGAAAAAATAAAAAACTTACAATTAAAGATTTCACCCTCAAATTCCCGTCACGAACTTATTACGGGTCCAAAAAAGTGAAATCTTTAATTGTAAGTTTTTTATTTTTTCAAAATAAAATGTAAAATAAAAGAATAACTATAAGTAATAGATATTAGTATAAATCAATATTAATATGTTTAAGAAATAAATTTTTAGGAACCTATATGACGTTCAATATTTATTTTATTTTTACGGAGGAGTATAGTTTACTTTCGCTGAACTTTATAAATTAATTTTATAAAGTTCACTATCATTCTAGTGCAAATCTAGTTTTCTCCTAAGAGTAATAATCTCTAAATAATCTAAAGTAGATATCGAAAACTAAGTAAAGTCTATAGGATTCTGATTATTACTCAAGATAATAACTTAAAGAAGATCTTTAAGATAATAATATCTAGATGGTATTATTATCGGATCTTCGGATTTGAATATATATTAGGAGCCTATATTGTTCTGATTAAACATTTTACTATATTTAAATATGTAAATTGTTTAAAAGGCGTCCACTTATTATATGTATCAAATTTTTCCCTTACAGAAATTGAGCAAGAAATGTGGTATTCTCTCTAAGGGGAATTGTTAATTAATCAAATGAACAAACGATCTTATTAAAGTTTTTTAAAAATATTTAAAAATTTGAAGAATAAAACTTTACAGATATTTTACTATCTTCATAAATGTAAAATAAATAAATTAAATTATAACTAATTTATGAATGTCAATTATAATATTGAGTAATGTAATGGAGGATATATTCATAGACCATAAATAAATTTATTAAGAAAGTGCGGGTTATTCCGCAAATTTTTATAAATGATTTTAATTCTTTATTTATTAATAAAAGGAGTTCGAGGCTAAGGAATGGAATTAACATTAATTAGTCAGATTAGCTGAATGTAAAGTATGCTGGAAACCTTAAATAATAAAGATTATCATTTGTAGGGATCCAACTGAGCAAATTATTTTCAAAATAAATAGCATTTATCAGACATGAATGAAATGATGTTTCAAAATGTGAAATAATATTATAAAACTTTTTATCTATTGCTGCAACAGTGGGTGTTTAATTAAAAGTTAAATTAAGACAAGCTCTGATTAAGCTCCGGCATTATGTATTCTTATACTATATTAAGGTCAATTCGACCAGAAATATATTACTTTAGTTTTTATTTTTAATTAAACCAAAAACAAAATCAAATTTTATAATATTAATAAAATCTTTAATACAGTTTAACGGTTTCTGTCAAAAACCGTAAGGGATTTCCTAATATTTTATTGTAACAAATAAAATAATACAATTTAAGACTCATAAATATAAATTATATTTTTATCCCCCCGGTATAATTTATTTGAATCTAAAAAATTATTTTAATCAATAATTTATTAGGAAATTTTGTCACAGGGGGGATTTTTTCAAAAAGCGTCCTAAACTTTCCCCATTAAATCATTTTTATAATTATTAGGTCTTTTATTGTATTATACAATAAAATATTGTCCAAATTTGCAGCGAACGGATCCGAACTATTTGCTGGACTAAATCCGCAAACGAATCCAAGGATGTTGGACTAGTCCAACAGACGTCCAAGAAAGCGAATGGGAGTCGACGTTAGCCTGCGTTGTCGACTTCTAGATCCAACTTGTTGGTCTAAAATGAGCAATAAAAATAATAATATTATAACAAAAATAAAATTATAAAAAATAAAATAAAATAAAATAGGAGGGAGCTTGCGGAGGGAACAGTACCGAATTTAATATTTTAAATTTATAAGTGAGGCTTGCCGAACCAATAAATTTTAAAATTCAATAAAATGGTCTTCTAAAAGACCAATAAAAATATATTAATTTTAATTAATAAATAAAGAGCATTTTATTGTTAAATAAAATGGTCTTCTAAAAGACCAATAAAAAATATATTAATTTTAATTAATATATAACAATTACTTTACCCATTAAATTTTATAAATATTTAAAAATTTTATACAAAATTACACCTATACTTTACCCTTAAATAATTTCATACATATCTTTACCCATTAAATTTATAAAAATTTAAACCCATACTTTACCCATTAATTTTATTTAAAAAATTATATCAATACTTTACCCATTAAATTTTATAAATTTTATAAATTTATACCTAAACTTTACCCATTAATTAATTTTTATAAATTTACCCCTAAAGTTTTCCCATTAATTTTATTCAACTTTTTTAAAGGAGGGTTCCCCTCTACTATTCTAGGATTGAATAAAATTAATGGGAAAACTTTAGG
>DATBDI010000157.1:0-1948 GCA_036270025.1 Candidatus Udaeobacter sp.
CGCAGCCGGTCTTCCACCGTCAGCAGCCGCGCCTGTTTCTCCACCCGATACAACTGTGCAATCAGCAGCAGGGCTGGACCCATGCGGGCCCGATCCGAGTCGAGCGCCTTGTAAAAGTAGCGTCTCGAATGGGCCCAGCACGAGACCTCGATCAGGCCGCGCCCCGGGTCTTTGAAGAAGGCATCATATCCGCCGTAGGCATCCGCCTGTAAATAACCGCGATAGCCGCTCAAGAACCTCTCCGGCCCGGCACGCTCCCGAGTTGGTGTGTAGTCGTAGAGGGTCACGGGATGATCTTGGTCGCCGTAATAAGGCCAGATGCGGCCGGTACGAGCAAAGGGCAGCTTTCGGTCAAGAACCTTCACGCCGGTATCGTCCGTGCCGATCACTTTCGATCCAAACAGAATCTTCTTCGCCGCCACATACAGCGGATTCAGAAGAGCGGCGCATTGCGCCATCCAGCCACCCATGCTCTTACGCGAGATAGCGACGCCGTACCGCGCAAAGATCTGTTCCTGCCGGTGCAACGGCAAATGGTCAGCCCATTTGCTCACGATCACCTGCGCCAGCAGGCTGGCTCCGGCGATGCCCTTTTCGATCGGCTGTGGCGGCTTGCCCGCAGTCCGCACCGTGCACGCGCAGGCGTACTTCAAACAAGCTTCTTCGATGACTGTGAGCGAAGCGGGAACGTATTCGTAACGTTCGCACGTCTCCTCACCAATATGACGTAAATCTTGCGCACATTTGGCGCAGCGCTTTTCCTCGTCTGGCAGATCGCGCACGATGCGCTCGCGCTTGAGATGCCGTGGCAGAGACTGGCGGCCGCCTGGCTTCTTCCTGGAAGTTGCCGAACTCGCGCCGGGCTTTCCGCCTTCGTCGTCATTGTCATCTTCTGCGCCGGCAGCGTTCGCCGCTTCTCGTTCCGTTTGCCGCGCCTGCCAGAGCGCCGCGAACAGCGCCAGTTGCTCGTCGGAAAGTTGTTCACTCTTGCGGTTGCGCTTGGCATCCAGCAACTCACGTAGCAATGTCTCCACTTTGCCGCGTTCCGTGAACTCACGGTCCAGTTGCGCCATCAGATCCAGCACCATTTGCTGCAGGGTCTTTGGGTCCTCGGGAAGGTGTTTGGGATCGATGGCCACTGGTGAGTAAGTGAGTATTACTATTTTACTGGCCTACTTACTCGATGCCAAGTCAATATGCCAACAAACTGCGACTATTTATGCGATCAGGTTATATCGTTTCCGTCGCTTGGCCTGATTGAGATCGATACCCGATAACAGTGCTGCTAATTCGTGGGCTGTGATCTCGCGCCGCACCTCACCCGATTCGCAAAACGGCAAAGCGTAGGTACCTTCCTCCAACCGCTTCGCCCAAACCGCAAAGCCATCGCGATCCCAATACAATATCTTGACCCGATCTTTTCGCCGGCTCCAGAAAACGTACAAGTGGCCGCCCAGTGGGTCCAGTTCCATTTGGTTCCGAACCAGCGACGCCAAACTATCAAAGCTCTTGCGCATGTCGCATGCCGTCAGGCAAAGATAGACCCGCACACTGGCCGGCAGGTGAATCACACACGTTGCCGCAACAGCCCAAGCACAGTCCGCAGCGTCGCTTCGTCTGCGCCCGTCGGTATCTCCAGACGCTCGCCGCCGGCCAGCACCAGTTGTAGCGGTTGCAGCGCGGGTGCGCTTGGCGCCGCACTGTTCGTCGCCACTAATGCGAATCGCGCAGGCTGATCTTCCGCTACTACGCGTTTCCGCCAGGAATAAAACAATGCCTCGCCAATTCCGTGCTTCTCGCAAAACGCCTTCACTGTGAGCCCGCTTTGCTTTTGCTCCGCAATCACTTGCTGCCAATCTTCCCGTCTACGTGCAGGTCCTTCGTTGCTCATCCATCCAATATCCAGCTTCTCGCACCATTCCGCCATTGGGGTTTACAAGCCGCTTAC
>DATBDI010000158.1:0-3783 GCA_036270025.1 Candidatus Udaeobacter sp.
TCACTGAGCGACCAGGAACTTCTCGAACGCCGGATCTCCACACTTGGATTGCGGCTTGAAGGCACCGCGCTCGAACCGCTGATTCGGCAGCTGCACGATGAACTTTCGGCGAAAGGCCTGGTGTTTCATCCACCTTGCCACATTGGTGACGAATGGTTCGTCCCGATTGGCATTCCCGCGATTTTCATTCCTTTTTTTCTCGTGCACGACCGACTGCGCGTGCTGGAGCGCACGATGATGCTCGAGGTGGAAGGCGAGACGCCGGAATGGTTCATGAAACTCATGCGGCACGAAGGGGGGCACGCTTACATGTACGCTTATCAACTGACGCGTCGGAAAAAATGGAAGCAATGTTTCGGGCAAACTTCGCGCGAGGAAACGCCGGACACTTATCGTCCGCGCCCGTTCAGTCGCAGCCATGTCGTTCATTTGGAGGATTGGTACGCGCAAAGTCATCCTGATGAAGATTTCGCCGAAACGTTCGCGATCTGGCTCACGCCGGGACTTGATTGGCGGAAAAATTACGCGGGCTGGCCAGCACTCAGAAAATTGGAATTCATCGACGAGCTCATGCGCTCACTTGCGGGGAAACCGCCCCTGCATACGCCAGAGTATCGCGTCGCGGATTACGATTGCCTCAACGTCAAGCTCAAGACGTATTACGCGCGCAAACGAAAACTCAACGAAGAGACGTATCCAGATTTTTACGATGCCGATCTGCGGCAGCTTTTTGCAGCGCCGGCTGGCATGAAAGCAAGCGCTTATCTGCGCCGGCGAAGACGGCGGCTGCTCAATGCGGTTTCGCAGTGGACGAATGAGAAGAAATTCACCGTTAACGAGCTTCTCACGAGGCTCACCTACCGTTGCGACGAGCTTGGCTTGCATGTGCTCAACGATGATCCGCAACAGGATTTTCGTGTCACCGCTTTCATCACGACGCTGGTTATGAATTATCTTTTCACCGGCAAATTCAAACGCACGAAATGATGCCCTTTGTTGTCATGTTGAGCGAAGCGAAACATCTCGGACTTTGCCTTTGCCGTGCGCCAAATAAAGGATCTGAGATTCTTCGCTCCGCTCAGAATGACAGCGGACTGTAAATAGAACGTGAAAAAGAAAATCAAAGTCCTTGTGCTCTTTGACGGCACAAGTCCTACGACGCTCGATCAGGACTTTTCCAAGGAGCTGACGACAAAGGATTGGAAGACCGAGGCGGACGTAATGACGGCGCTCGGCACGGTTGGTCATGCGGCGGAGCATCTCGCGATTTACGATGACGTCGATCTTGTCAGGCAAAAGCTGGAAACCTGCCAGCCAGACATTCTTTTCAATTTGGTCGAGCAATTCAGAAATAACCCCGGATTCGACCAGAACATTGCCTCATTTTTCGAAATGCTCGGTCTGCCTTTCACCGGCTGCGGCTCGACTGGAATGACCCTTTGCAAGCACAAAGGCATTTCGAAAAAAATCCTGCATTACCATGGCATCCACGTCCCGCATTTCGTGGTCATTCCGCGCGGCCAGCGTGTCGCGCGACCGCGGCAGCTCAAGCTGCCGGCATTGGTGAAGCCGGTGAAGGAAGAAGCGTCGTATGGAATTTCGCAGGCCTCGTTCGTTCAAAACGAGGAGCAATTTCGCGACCGGGTCGCTTTCATTCACGAAAAGTACAACAGCGACGCCATTGCCGAGCAATACATCGAAGGCCGCGAACTGTACGTCAGCGTTCTTGGCAACGCGCGATTGACTGTTTTTCCCATTCGCGAGCTCGTGTTTCGCGAAGTGCCGCCGAACGAACCGAAGATCGCCACCTACACGGCCAAATGGGACGACGAATATCGCAAGCGCTGGGGCCTGGAGAACCAATTCACCGAAGATCTCGACCCGGCGCTCGTCACGAAGATCCAGGAGACATGCAAAGACATTTATCGTTTGCTGACCATCGACGGCTATGCGCGAATCGATCTTCGCCTGACACCCGAGAACAAATTGTATTTCATTGAAGCAAATCCGAACCCGATCCTCGCGGATGACGAGGACTTCGCTCTCTCAGCAGCGAAGGGTGGATTGCCGTATCCGCAACTGATCGAGCGCATCGTCCGGCAGGGAATGAAGACACTTCGCGAGTGAAAGAAAACTCCGCGGCACGGTCGCAACAAAAGGCACGACGCAAAGGCGGCGCGCGGCAGCCCGGAGCACAGACGTCGCCCTTGAATTACAGCCAGTTCTTTAAGCGCGGCCAAGTTTCGCTCACGCTGCCCTTCAAATCGCGGCAAAGATAAATGTGCCTTCGGCGCTCGAACGGCATCGCCCACTGGCTGCTCACGATTTGGCCAAGATCATCAACAGAGGCAAATAGCTTGCGCTCGTCCTCGTCGTTGGCGTCGAGCACCAAAGCAACTTCGCCGGTCCAATTACGCGGCCCCCAGAAAAAATAATTCTGATGCCCGGAAATAGCCGTCGGCAGCCCGAGCTTGGGCCCGAAAAAATCGACGGCACCAGCCTCGCCATAGTTTTGGCAGAAAATCGCGGCGCGTTTCTCGTCCTCGGGTCGCAAGTGATGGTAGACGTGTGCCACCGATCCAACCATTTCTTCCCAGCCGAATTGGTCGGCGAAAAGCTGTGGCAGCGCGGCCGTATGCGACGTTTCGGTGCGGGGCGGTTCCAGGTGAATCGCTCGCATATAGGCGATCAGCCGGTCGGGCGGCAATAACGGCAGGACAGTTGGCGCGAATAACGCGCCCGTGACCAGGACGAGCGTGAGCACGGCCGGCTTAAGCCATGTGAGGCGAGCGGCAAAGACACGCTCGATCGCTACGCCTCCCGCGGCGAAGAGCATCGGGTACGCAGGAGCAAGATAGTAACTTTTGCCGTGTAATGCGATGAACTCGACGAGTGTGATCAGATAGGCGATTGCGATTCCCCGATACCGGCGGCCGTGGCGAGAAGCAAACAACCACATCAGTCCGGCGATCCACAGCGGCAATATTCCCGGGTTCGTGAAAATGATTTGCTGCCCAATGAATTGCGCCGGATTGAGCGCCACGTTTTTATTGCTATGCGCTATGTTGCTCAGAAGTTCGTACGTGGGCCAATGATGCTGCGCTTCCCACACGATATTCGGCAGCGCAATCGCGAATGCGATTAGCCCGCCAAACCAGATCCAGCTTCGGGCGAAATGACGGCGCTCAGGCGTGAGCAGCAGCGCAATGAAAATACCAACGGCGAAGAACACGGTGGAATGTTTGTTCTCGAGCCCGAGCCCCACCAGCCCGCCGAACCAAAGCCAAAGCGTAGGTGAACCGCCGTTAATTATCCGGACTAGCAGATAGATCAATGCTAACCACAGCAGGGGCTCAAATGCGTTCATTGAAAAGAAATTGCCAACCGCCAGATTGAACAGCGCGCAGAGCGACGCCGCACAGGCGAGCGCCACTGCCCATTTGCGCCCGCCCAGCTCGCGCGCGAGAACACCTGTGAGTGCAACTGTCGCCGCGCCCGCCAAAGCAGGTAGCAAACGAATGGCGAACAACGACTGGCCCAGAAGAACTTCGCTCAATCGTAGCAACAAAATCGACAACGGCGGCTGATCGACGTACCCAAAATCGAGATGGTGCGCGCAGGCGATATAATAGAGTTCATCGCGAAAGTAACCGTATCGCGCGTTCGTCAGCAGGTGGATGAGCAAGGCTCCAGCACTGAAAAAGGCGATTAATGCCGATTCGCTGAAGTGCGTTCGCCTCGGTGGTGAATTTGTCGCGCGCATAAATTATCTCACACTAGCGC
>DATBDI010000159.1:0-8219 GCA_036270025.1 Candidatus Udaeobacter sp.
CTCGATTGCGTCTCGATTTAGCGACTTGGCATTCTTCTTTACCCAAACTTCGAAATCGGGATAGGTCGGCTTGTTTTGTTTGATGTAATTTCTCACCGCCTGCTCTTCGAGCCCGCACGCGGCGAGGGTCATCGCGTCGAAGCCTTTTCCGACGCCAGGATAGCCGGAAGCAAGTTTGCCGTTCTCCTCCAAAGAGACCTTCTGCCAGAGCCGCGGGAGATGCAGAACGCCAAGTGGTCCGGCAACGCCGGAACCGATCAGTGGAACATACGTGTCGCTCATAATGATGTGATTGTAGCTCTCAACAATCAACCCTCAACTCTCAACGTTTTCCAGAGCCAGCGACGCGAAGACAATTCAATTCGACTTCGCTACGGTTTTACCACCACCAGTGTCCCGATGTGGGCGACGTTATAAAACTGGCGCGCTTTCCAATAGGGCACCCTGATGCATCCGTGTGATGCGGGCACGCCGGGCAGGTAGCCCTGGTGCAATCCCTAGCCGGGCGAGAATTCGAGAAAGTAGGGCATCGGGGTCCCCAGGAAATGCGAATGTGGCGGTCTGCTGTCACGCCTGCTATCGACGTTGGCCTTCACGATCCGGCCCCAGTCATCAACGTAGTCACCATAGAGACTGGAGCGATGATCTTCGTCTTTACGGATGACCTGAAAGCGGCCAATCGGAGTGCGGTATCCTTCTCGGCCGCTCGATATGCGGGACGACGCGGTTCTATACCCTCCGCGGTAGAGTAGGCTTCCTGCTCCCGTAAGCTTACGATGATCGATGGCCGACCGGAATGCGTCTCCGGCAGGTTCGACGTGACCAGGTCGCTCACGGTGCCGCAGCCGCTCAAAGCCGCTAGGGCTGCGGCGAGCGCACAAATTTGTGAAAGTCGATTCATTATTGGGATCAGACCAAGTGCATGCAAGTCGAAGCAGCGTTGTGCATTATCAACACCGTTTTGCCGCGCGCTCGATGATGCTGTCGACAGCGAGGTCGGCATGAAACTTATTCGCTCTCGATTTCCGGCTTGGGTAGCGGACTATTTCGGCGGTTTCGATTTCGCGCTCAGCAGCCGGTGCACTGCCAGCGCATTGAGGATCTCCGGGTTGCCTTGCGCCCACGCGTTGTCGATCACCATGCGCTTGAAACGCCATTTCTCGCCGTCGCGCGTCAGTTCGCAATCGTAGCGATTCATCAGGAGCGCGTTTTCCGCGTCCGGCTTCGGACCTTGGCGTGGCATGAAATGTTGCGCCAGCACATAACAATAGAGCGTGGCCGAGTCGTCGCTGATCTCGATTTGAAGATTGCTGATTGTGTGACTGGTATCGAGCGGACCGATTAGTGGAATCAGCGCGTCAACGATCGCCTGCCTGCCGGTCAACTTCGGGAAATCGAGCCCGAGTTTCCTGCCGGCTGGTCGAAAATCGAGAACGCAATCCTCCGTGAGGGTCGAGGCCAGCGAATCCGCGTCGCCATGATCAAGGCCGAACGCGAAGCGATGCAACGCGTCGGCAATTTCGTAACGGTCGGCGGCAAGCTGCGCGAGATCGACACTCATGGACGGGAGTCTAGACTCCGATGCTGCAATCGCAACGATCCGGGCGCACGGAAAAGTTGCGTAACCGTCCCGCGCGCAAAACGGTCATTTCAATCATGTACCGATCTCTTTTGTTGGATTTCCGCAAAGAAAGACTCCGGCTGCTCCTCTTCGCCTGTGCATTACTTGCCGCCGGCTGCGCATATGACAGCTCCGATACTTCCGATGAGCATCCACATCATCACGGCGGACATCGAGGAGGAAGAGGAGGGGGACAAAGCTTCACCAATCCATCCCCGTCGCCGTCCGGCTTTTGATCAACCTGCAAACCGAACAAGGATCCCAATCAGGAACGCCGCGATGGCGATCAGGCCAGCGTAAACGATCCGATCTTGGAGGCGTGCGCGACGCGCTGCTTCGGCGTAGGGGATGCGCGTAAATGTAACCATGCTGTAGAGCGGCAAATAAATTCCGGGCAACGCGGCTTCGAGAAAATGATCGAGCTTCTTTTTTGCTCGAAACGCTTTCGACGCGGTCTTGTCGCGCATTTCAATGAAATTTCCCAAAGCGAGATCAGCTAGTGCATCGGCATTTTCTTTCCGGCGCGAAAAATACTCGGCGAACGCACGCTCGCGGTTGCCGGCAAATTGATCCAGGCATTCATCAAGAACCGCGCAATCTTCGAACGCGGCGTTCATCCCCTGGCCGTAGAACGGCACGACTGCATGTGCCGCATCGCCGACCAGGCAGACCTTGTCGCGGTAATACCACGGCGCACACCGGATCGTCACGAGTGAACCTGTTGGGTTTTGGCGGAAATCTTCCAACAACGTTGGCATCAACGGGACTGCGTCGGGAAACTCTTCGCCAAAAAAGCGCCGGACGTCCGCATCCGTCTTAGTCGTGGCGAAACTGCGCTGGCCTTGGAATTCCCAGAAGAGGGTGCACGTGAAGGAGCCGTCAGGATTTGGCAGGGCAATCATCATAAAACTTTTTCGCGGCCAGATATGGAGCGCGTGTTTCTCCATTTGCCACGAGCCTTCCGAGCCGGGCGGAATGGTCAATTCCTTGTAACCATGCGCGAGATAACTCTCTTCGTACTCAAAACCGCTTATCTGCATCTGCATTGATTGACGCACCGCAGAGAATGCCCCATCGACGCCAATGACCGCATCGCCGTGTGCGGAAATGATTTGATTCTCGGAGTTCGCAGGCGACACGTCCGCCATTCGGACGGACTGGTCCTGTGGCGAGCCTGCCGCTGCAAAAGAAGTTTCCAAATTGGCGGTCGCAGAGTCGAGATCGACATCGATACATTTGTGGTTGAAGTGCACACTGACGTTTGGATAACCCTGCGCTGCTTCGATGACCGTCGTATTGAGTGCGGCGCGTCCGATCGAGTTGATGCACTTGTTTGGATCGACGTCATAGGGCGAAAAGTGCAGTTGGCCGGATTTGTCGTGAATCATTCGGCCGCGCATTGGGATTGCATGGCGCAATGCTTCATCGGCAATTCCAATCTGCTCGAGCGCGTGGATCCCTCGCGTGGAGATCGCCAGATTAATGGATCGCCCGCCAACGATATTGCCTTCGCGCGGATCGATGCGCCGCTCGTAAAGATCGACCTCGTGCCCTCGCCGACCAAGATACGCAGCCAGCAATCCACCTGCGAGTCCGGAACCGATCAGTATGAATTTAGGCACTTACAAACCATGAACCAATCACGAAGCGATAAAAGCAGGAAAGGGAAAGCCGGTTCCTCGCGAAAGCCTTCGGAGCTGCCGATGAGAAAACTTCGCCACACATTAAGAATCTATGAATCAAGAAAGAAGGAAAAGCGCGGCGGGGTTTCGATTCGTCGCGCTCGTGTGGCGACAGTTAATGTGATAAATCGTTCCCAATGAGATCCTCAGTGTTTGCATGTGTTATCGCGTTGGCCGGTGTCCTGGTGCTCGTTGAATCGTTGCAGGCGCAGGAACCGCAGCCCGAAAAGCAAAAACAATTTATTTACGTCCTGCGTCTTGTGCCGCGGTTGTATGCGGATGCGAATTGGACTGCGCAGGACAAGGATGCGTTGCAACGACACTTTGTTCGATTCCAGGACGCCATCAAAGCCGGACAGCTGATTCTTGCTGGCAGGACGTCCGAGCCGGGCGACAAAACTTTTGGCATCGCAATATTCCACGCCAAAGACGAAGCCGCGGCTCGAAAATTTATGGAAGAAGATCCAGCGGTTGCAGGCGGGCTAATGACGGCAGAGCTGCACCCGTTCAGCGTTGCCCTCGAGCATCGGAATCCCTGACTTGTAGCTCGGAGGGCGGAGCCGCAAGGTCCGCAGGTGAAGCAGGTGAAGCAGCTCGGCGTGAGGCCGTGGCTTCTTTCGGCTTTTCCTCAGTGTCGTCCTGGTCCTGCAGCCAGGCACTCCATTGCATGTTTTCTTTCCATGTCGTGATGCCGGAGTAGCCATAGTGCTGTTCCACTTCGTATTCGTGGTCTTTTATGACGGGGCACCAGAATAAGCGGCCAGCCCTGCGCCAGCCGTCGATGATGATTCCATCTTCAAAGCGCTGGTTGCGCGCGGTTACGACGATGCAGTTGTTCTCGCTGGACGTTTTGTCAAAAGCGACGCCCCAGTGAAGCACGAGCGTTTTAAGGTTCAGTTCTTTCAAATGCGCGCCGATGTCCTGCGACCAATGTCCGCACCAGCCACGCTTCCGCATTCCAATATTAACAAGAAACACAGTGAACTCGGGATTTAGAACGACACGGTAGTCGCGCTTGAGCTGGCGCGCTGTCGTGTGCGCCGTGGCGGAGATCGCCTGTGCCTCGGCTGGGTCGACATCACGCCCGAGTGCCACCAGCGCCTTGGTAAGGTCCTTGATCGATCGCTCATCCCCGGCCTTGGCCGGACTGACCAGAAGCAGCAGTGCGAAAATGAAAAAGAGTCTACGAATCATCAATCTGTTTCCTGAGGTTTCCAACATCTTACAGACTGCATCAATATATTACTGCCGCTGCTGAGAATCGTTGTAGAGCTGCTTGTGTCAAGGACCTGACCACTTGGGCGTTCGCCGCGGCGAACGCCTCTTCAATCATTTCGCGGCTAGTCTTTTTTGCGAATAGTTCCGGCGCCGGTGACGTGTTTTTCGATGGTCGGAGGGTTGCCTGTGTACGTAACTTTTCCGGCGCCAGTGATCGCCACTTTCAAAGTTTCGGTAACGGCGACGTCCGCGTCGCCCGCACCGGTAGTAGAGATCTCAGCGGTTTTTGTTTGCAACCCGGTTGCCGCCAACTTGCTTGCGCCCGTCATATCGGCCGACAACTGGTCGACGTTCCCGTCGAGCGAGACACGCGAGGCGCCACTGGATTCCATTGCAAATCGCGGGCCGTTCAACTGTTTCACCGCCATTTTTACCGCGCCCCTAATCTTCGCGCCTGTGCGGGTCGGGCTCGACATAACCACTTTGATGCTGCCACTCGGCCGGATCTGCTCCCGCGTGCGCAGGCGAAGCGTATCACCGGAAACTTCACTTTCGATATAGCGAAGGAGATTTTCGTCGGTCGTGATTTGGAGCGAAGGCGCCCCATTTTGCCATTCAATTTCGAAGGCGCCTTTGACATCGATGTTCGCGAAGGCGCTTACTGCCCGTTCGTCGGTTTTAATTTTGCCGTTTCCCTGAATTCCCAGCCATCGGCAGCCAGAGATCAAAACGAGGCATGCAGCCAGCGAGGTGAAAATGACGTTCTTCATTTGAAATGCGTTTCCTGTTGTTGTTGTGATGCGGCGACGGCCCGCGTTGGATTCAAATATTTAAGGAGCTCGCTTTTTAGCGCGCTCTGCGGCGACTTGAATGCCACCGCTCCTTGTCACTGCACAATCTTCAGCTTCACCGCGTCAACCAAAACGTCATCGACATAAAACTCCACGCGATAATCGCCGATGGCCCAGCCGTCTTCTGGTCGGGTGAGCGTAAATGCTCCCCGAGCGCTCGGGCCCTCTGCGATCGCCGACGCTTCGTCCACCTTGTAATCCTGCGGAAAATCTTCGCCAATGTTCTCTGCGATCCATGCGGCCTTCACTTTTGCGCCTTTGCGCAAACGATGTCCCTGCCAACACGCGTAGATCTCGGGCGCATTCAATCTGAAAGTCGTCGTCGGTTTGCCGAAACGGTCCGCTGCCACTCTTACCGAAAGCTGCTTCGTCGTCGCGTCCATTTTCACTTCAGGACGAGCTGTGGTTTTGGGGCGTTCGGTCAGTTCCAGTGAGACACGCTGGAGCAAATCGCCGTTCGCCGCCCGCGTTGTTGTCACGTCCTTTACGATTCCAATGCCGATTGCGAACCAGCGATCGATCGTCATCCGGTTCGGTGCCGTTTGTTCTCCATGAACCTGGAACG
Source organism: Candidatus Udaeobacter sp. (assembly GCA_036270025.1). Lineage (GTDB taxonomy): Bacteria > Verrucomicrobiota > Verrucomicrobiia > Chthoniobacterales > UBA10450 > Udaeobacter. The sequence continues at coordinate 5,938 of DATBDI010000159.1, forward strand.
TGTGAAACTCGCCCGCCGGCACCTCGACGTCCTCCTCGTCGACCACATTGTAATGTTGGCGCACCTCAAGTTCGCCCGCGCGCCCGTTAAAATCCCAGGTAACGTCCTTCCGAACCGGGTTCGCGATTATCGTTTGTGGCGGATTCAGTTTAACGAATTCGCCGTCCAGATTAATTCGCGCCCAGCAAATCATTCCCTGTTCATTGATGCTCACGAGATCTGTGTTCGTGATTACACCGGCGCGGTGCATTTCGAACTTGAGAAGATCTTTCCCGTCGATGTTTTCGGTGCCCTCAATGCGATACAAAACCGGCACACGAATCTTGCCGTCCGCATCCGCTTTTACGCCGCGCACGTCAAGGCCTTTGCCGACTTCTTCCGTCATGTTATATCGCCAGGCCGTTCCAACGGCGGTCGGCATCAACTGGCCGCCATGCGCGACAGCAATCGGCAATGCTGCAACAATCATCGCGCCGATTTTCATTTTGCGCCTGGGAAAATCCGAAAAATCTCGCAGCGTTGACGTCGTCTGCACCTGACCGCATTCTGACACGAGATCGTAACTTTCGTTCAACCACTCTGCCGTTTATTGAAAGTCCCGTACGTGAATCTGAGGCTGCCATTCTCAATCGGTTTTGCCATCGCGTGCTGGCTTTATGCACCCGCGTCCGCAACGGAACGGTTAAGTGAATCCCGCCACGTCGTGGTCGTGGTGTGGGATGGCATGCGGCCCGATTTCATGAGCGAAGAAAACACGCCCACGCTGTGGAAGTTTGCGCGTGAAGGCGTCACTTTCCGAAATCACCACGCGCTGTATCCAAGCGCGACGAATGTTAACGGCACCGGGCTCGTCACCGGTGCTTATCCCGGCAGAAACGGCATCATCGCAAATCACGTGTACCGCCCCGAGATCGATGTAAGGCGGACAATCGATGTCGAGATTCCATCCGTAGTAAGCAAAGGTGACGCGGTTTCCGGTGGAAAATACGTCTCGACCCCAACGCTTACCGAACTCGTCCAGCGCACCGGCGGCCGCACCGTCGTTGCGAGCGCAAAGACTGTCGGGCTATTGCTGGATCGCAATGTAGGGCATGCCTCTGGCTTGCCTTCTGCAGATGCTGCAAGCGGGACGCATGCACTACCTTCGGAAGCCCGTACAAAAAATGACGCCACGCTGTTCGCAGGCAAATCACTACCGCCGGAAATCGTCGGTTCGATCACGGAAAAACTTGGCGCATTCCCATCCGCTCGCGTTCAACAAGATGCCTGGACAACGAAAGCACTGACGGAGTTTCTCTGGAAAGATGGAGTGCCGGCACTGTCAATTCTGTGGTTAGGCGAACCCGATCTCACGCAACACGAAAAGGCGCCGGGAGCTCCTGAAGCGCTGGCGGCGATCAAATCCTCTGACCAAAATCTTGCTGCCGTCCTGGCGGCGTTGGATCAGCAAGACGCACGCGCGTCAACAAACGTGTTTGTCGTATCTGATCATGGCTTTTCCACGATCCAACGATCAATTGATTTGCCGAAAATTTTGAACGATGCGGGTTTCGCCGCAAAGCTTGAATTCAGTGGCGAGCCACAACCCGGAGACATCATGCTGGCCGGCAACGGCGGCAGCGTTCTTTTCTACGTCATCGGACATGACGAGAAACTTATCCGCCGTCTCGTTGAATTCTTGCAGCAGTCGGATTTTGCCGGCGTGATTTTCACGAAAGAGCCGATGGAAGGGACGTTCGGTCTCACGCAAGCGCTGATTCAAAGGGGTGATGCGCCGGATGTGGTGATGGCATTCCGCTGGACCGATTTACAAAATCAGTTCGGCGTTACGGGAGAGATCGACGCCGATTGGCAACGAGCGGCGGGGAAGGGGACTCACGCCACGCTCAGCCGGTTCGACATGCACAACACATTGATCGCAGCCGGGCCGGACTTTAAACGTGGTCAAACGGACGATTTACCAACAGGCAACGTGGATCTTGTGCCGACAATCTTGCAGATTCTTGGAATCAAGGTGCCACATCAAATGGACGGCAGAATTTTGTCCGAAGCCGTGGCCGTGCCCACATCGCTGTTGCCAGCGCCCAAACCGGAAGCCAAATCAATCGAAGCTAGAAAAGATTTTCCATCCGGCACGTGGCGGCAAACACTGAAAATCTCACGCGTCGGTTCGACGATCTATCTCGACGAAGGCAACGGTGCCTTTGTTGCGAATGAGCCAGCAACTAACGAATCACAGCGCAATCGCTGAGCGCATCGCTTCAACCGGTGCTTCGCGATTA
>DATBDI010000160.1:0-4283 GCA_036270025.1 Candidatus Udaeobacter sp.
TTTGGTGGGCGACGGCGCAGTTGGGCTGGCGGCGATCAAAATGGCCGAAGACCTGCTGAGCGACGACGCGCTCGACTGTTGCCTTGTGGTTGGCACCGAAGAGCTCGATTGGCTCCTGTGCGATGCGTACTGGCGGTGGCGTTTGCTGCGTTCGGCGCCCCCGATTGAGCCATTCCGCGAACAACAACGCGGCATGATCTTGAGCGAGGGTGCGGGAGCGGTCCTTGTCGCACGCCAAGGCCCGTTCACCATCGAGGTCGCGCACGCGGGCGGTTGTTTTACGAAACGCGCAAAAGCGGAGGAAGTTTTGCACAAAATCGTGCGGGATCTTGCCGACGTGCAAATCGACCTGGTTATCGCGAGCGCGAACGGAACTTTTGTCGATCGCGGAGAATCCCGCGCGCTGAAGGCAGTTGTTCCAGAGGCACTTGTTTACACTGGTAAACCTGCGCTGGGCGAGAGCGTTGGTGCTGCTGGATTGTGGCAGATCATTATCGCGGCGCAGGCGTTACGTGCAGCGGAGCTACCACCTGTTCTGCACGCCGACTCCGACACTTCGCTCCGACTCTCGTATTCGCGAACGCCTGTGCCAGGCGCGCGCAGGGCAATCGTGCTTGGCTGTGGTCTTAATCAGCAGGCAGCAGGACTGCGGCTGGCGACGCGATAATCTTTGGCGGTGCTGCGCGTCAGCGAAGCGGGACAGGTTTCCAGTTCAATTTCCCGTTAGCGATTTGCAGCCACGCTACGCTGGGAGGTGCGCCTTGATTGGCGCGCGTCACGCAGCCGGGGTTGAGAAACAACACGTTTCCGCGTTTCTCGTATCGCGGGACGTGTGTGTGTCCATGCAGCACAACATCAACATCGCTCGGGGAGCGATCAGGCGGTATATGTTGCAGGCGAAATTTCAAGCCACCACGCACGAGATCGACAACCAGAGGCCAATCCCCGTTACTGTCGCAGTTTCCTCTGACGATGGTGACTTGTGGCCCCACGGCGCGTAGCTCATCGAGAATGCTCTCGTTGCAAACGTCGCCGAGGTGCCAGATTTCATCCGCGCTTTCGGCCATGTCGATCACGTTTTGCGGCAAACGATTGTGCGTATCGGCAAGCACGAAAATGCGCCGCGTCTCCTCCATTGATGGTTGTTGATTCGCCATATCTCGGTTACCAAGCGCGCCGAGCGTGTTATTGACGAAACGTTTCTCGACCACGACGCTCGATTAGCTTACGTAATTCTCGCGCATGGCTATCGAAGTCAAAATTCCCACGGTCGGTGAATCCATCACCAGTGGTATTGTTACCGTTTGGCACAAGAAATCTGGCGAATTCGTCAACGAAGGTGAACCGCTCTTTACGCTCGAAACCGACAAGGTTTCGACCGAAATCGTCGCTGAAAAAGCTGGCGTACTGGAAACGAAAGTCCCTGAAGGCCAGGAGGTGAAAATTGGGGAAGTGGTTGCGACGATCGATGATTCAAAGCAAGCGGGACCAAAGAAAGAAGAAAAACCAAAAAAGAAAGCACCTGAGGAAAAGAAGAAAGAACCAGAGCGGGAACAAGAGCCCGCTGATGTAGCCACGGGCGTCGAGCGTGGCGGGCCGGAGTCAACGCGCCCGGCGACAGCTCTCTCGCCAGCAGTGCGCCGTATTGTCGAAGAAGACAAACTTGAGCCGGAGAAGATTCGTGGCACCGGGCCGGGCGGTCGCCTGACGAAAGCCGATGTCCTGAAAGCCGCTGAGCAGGGCAGAAAGGCTGAACCTGTAGGAGAAGCTGTTAGCTTCCCCCGGACAACAGCGCCGTCGCCTACAGCAGTTCAACCGTCTCCTGATGGCCGATTCATTCGTAAGAAGATGTCGCCGTTGCGCCGCAAGATTGCACAACAACTGGTAATGGCGCAGCACACCGCAGCGATTCTCACCACCTTCAACGAATGCGACATGAGCGCCGTGCAGGAGTTGCGCCGCAAAGCTCAGGATGAGTTCACGAAGAAAAACGGCATCAAACTGGGTCTGATGTCTTTCTTCATTAAAGCATGCGTGGAAGCGCTGAAAGCGGTGCCGGTGGTCAACGGCCGCATCGAAGACGACGATTTCATTCAGAATAACTTTTACGACATCGGCGTTGCAGTCGGGACGGAACGCGGGCTCGTTGTGCCGGTTGTGCGGGACGCCGCTAAGAAAAGCTTTGCGCAACTCGAGCGTGACATCGCCGATTATGCGGCGAGAGCGCGCGACGGCAAACTGAAGATCGAAGACCTGCAAGGCGGCACGTTCACAATTACAAACGGCGGCGTATATGGGTCGCTTTTTGCCACGCCGATCTTAAATCCGCCGCAGAGCGGCATTCTTGGCATGCACAAAATCATGCCGCGCCCCATGGCGGTGGATGGGAAAGTGGAAGTCCGCCCGATGATGTATCTCGCTTTGAGTTATGATCATCGCGCCATCGATGGAAAAGAGGGAGTCACCTTTCTCATCAAGGTGAAGGAGTGCATCGAAGACCCAAAAAAACTCCCGCTCGATTTTTAGAACACCTCATTGTCATGTCGAGCGGAGTCGAGACATCCCGAGAACTTACCGTTGAGCGGTGCAACGGGATTCCTCGACTTCGCTCGGAATGACAGAAAATAATCATGGAAAAATTTGATGTTGTTATCATCGGCTCGGGGCCCGGCGGTTACATTGCTGCGATCCGTTCCGGCCAACTGGGGCTGAAAACCGCCCTGGTCGAGAAGGACAAGGAACTGGGCGGCACGTGCCTCAACGTTGGATGCATCCCGAGCAAAGCGCTTCTCACTTCGACCGATCATTTGATGTTTGTCAAAAAAGAAGCGGCCAAACACGGCATCGTGGTCGACGGAGCGCGCGCCGATCTCGCGAAGATGCAGGAGCGCAAGGCGAAGGTCGTCAAAACGTTCAATAGTGGTGTGCGGTCCCTGATGAAGACCAACAAGGTGACGGTCTTCGAAGGCATGGGCACCATCTCTGCGCCCGGAAAAGTTTCGATAAAATCGTCCAATGGCCAGACGCAGGAGATCGAGACGAAAAATATCGTCATCGCCACCGGCAGTACGCCGATGGAACTGCCGTTCGCGAAATTTGATGGAAAAACAATCGTTAGCAGCACCGAAGCGCTCGAGTTCAGCGAGCCTCCAAAGAAGCTTATAGTGATCGGCGCAGGCGCGGTCGGCTTGGAGCTGGGTTCGGTTTGGAACCGACTGGGCTCTGAAGTGACGATATTGGAATTTCTGCCGCGCATCGCACTTGGGTTCGACCTTGAACTGTCGAATCTTCTTCAGCGCCTGCTTACCGCACAAGGCATGACCTTTCATCTAGAAGCGAAGGTCACAGCGGTGAAGGTCGATAACGGACGGGCGACCGCGATAGCAACCAAAGGCGACCAGGAACTGAAATTTGAGGCGGACAAAGTTCTCGTGTCAGTCGGGCGCCGCCCCTTTGCCGAAGGTCTTGGCGCGGAAAAAGTCGGCGTCGAATTCGACGAGAAAAAACGCATCAAAGTTGACAAACATTTCCGAACAAACGTCGAAGGCATTTACGCGATTGGCGATGTGATTGCGGGCCCAATGCTGGCGCACAAGGCCGAAGACGAAGGAATGGCCTGCATCGAAATCATTGCGGGCAAAGCAGGCCACGTAAACTACCAGGCAATAGCCGGCATCATTTACACGAATCCCGAGCTTGCCGGCGTAGGTCTCACCGAAGACCAGGCGAAAGAGCAGGGAATCGAGGTACGGATCGGCAAGTTTCCTTTCCGTGCCAACAGCCGCGCGCTGTCCGTCGATGACGTGGAAGGAATGGTTAAGTTCGTCGCTGAGGCCAAAACCGATCGCGTCCTTGGCGCGCACATTTTGCACCACACCGCTTCCGAGTTAATCGCCGAAGCTGTTTCTGTCATTGAATTCGGCGGCAGTTCCGAAGACATCGGCCGCACCACTCATTCCCATCCGACCTTGAGCGAAGCCGTCAGAGAGGCCGCGCTCAACGTGGACAAGCGCGCGCTGCACATCATCAATCGCTGATTTGTAGCGGCGTTCGTCGCGGCGAACGCCGAAAGCAATTCTTAAAATCATTTCGCGTTCTGCGCCTCGCGTCGCTGGATCACGAACAGCGTGACGAGCGCGGATACTGCGCAAATAATCGCGCCGAACGCCAGCGCGAGAGGAGTGCCTACCCAGTGCGCGACCGCTCCTGCTTCCAAGCTTCCCAGCGGAATCATCGCACCGAACACGAGCGACCAAACGCCCATGACGCGCCCGCGCATTTCA
>DATBDI010000161.1:0-3509 GCA_036270025.1 Candidatus Udaeobacter sp.
TGCAAGCGGCTCTCCGCAAATCCAATCGGCAGCGCGTTGCGGCGGCCCCGCTTGCCGCGGCGCCTGCTCACCAAAAGGCACTTTGCCGAATAATCGATCGTGCGTGGCAGGTAACACGCGAATTTTCCACGGACCGATCCGGCGCACATCGCCGGCTTTGACTGGATCACCCGTTGATGCGCCGGCGTCTGGCAGGCGCCGAACCAGCTCGATGCTGGATGCCGAGGCAATGAGGCGCGCGTGTGTTTTCGACATGACAACCGGCACATCGAGCAAATGATCGAAGTGCCCATGTGTCACCAGAATGGCGTCCACCTTCGTCTTTACATGGCGCATCGCATCGTTGATCCGGGACGCGCTTGGTTGAATGTGCGCGCCGAGCGCGACGCTCCAAAAATCGACGCGCGAAAAATACGGATCGACAAGCAATGCGTGTCCGTCGGATTCGAATTGATAGCCGTTTGTGCCGAGATACGTCACATGCACTCCGTTGCGCGGCGGTGCGGAAGAGTCACTAACGACCAGGTGAGCATACGAACCTAATCCCGTCGCAAAAGCTTGCGGGGAGAGTGCGAGTAAAAGAAACAGGACGCGTCTCAAGCGTTTGGAACGATTCAACAAAACGGATGCAGAGTCATTGCGAAAAGTATTCGCGAACTCGCACCACACCTGCCTGCATTGCGCCTTTCGCAGATGCCCAATACTCCACAGATCGCCGGACTGCACACTTGTTGCTCGACAACGCCGGCGAAACCCCTGTAGCCTCGACGCCATGAACATCAAAAAGGCAGAACTTAAAATGAAAAAACAAAGGATCACTTTCGCAGCAATAATCGTGGTGCTTGGCTGCTTCGCGTTTTTACCACAAATACAGGCGGTCAGTCCGCCAGCGGACGGGTGTTATCCCGGGTTCACGACGGCGGAAGGCTGCAACGCGCTGGACTTTCTGACGACTGGGGCTGGAAACACGGGGCTTGGTTGGTATTCGCTCTTCTTCGATACCGACGGAAGCTTCAATACCGGCGTCGGCGCCGGAACGCTTGTGTTGAATAACGCCGCGTCAAATACCGCGGTTGGCGCCGCAGCGCTTCTGCTCAACACGACCGGCACCGAAAATACCGCCACTGGCACAGACGCGATGGTGTTCAACGATTCCGGCAACAACAACACTGCCAACGGTGCGTTTGCGCTCTTCAATAACGATAGCGGATCTTTCAACAATGCCTTCGGCGATCACGCGCTTTTTACTAACATCGGCGGGTCCAACAACACTGCAGTGGGCGATCTGGCGCTTGAGAATAGCACGGGCGATTATAACACCGCCCTGGGCGCTAACGCCGGTACGGACCCAGACATCGTGAGCAACAATATCTATATTGGCGATCCCGGTTTTCCCGGCGATACAAATGTCATTTCCATCGGCGGGATTGCTGCCAGCGGAACTCCCTACGAATTGACGTTTATCGGGGGAATTTACGGGTCGGAGGTCAATGTTGGTACGGCCCTTCCCGTTTACGTCGATACCGATGGGCACTTAGGCACGAGTCTGGTCAATGCCAGTGGGCAAAAAGTGAGAGTACGCAGTCCCCAGGGCGCCCGTCCTCAAGCCATGCTCAACGAATTCCAAAAACAGCAAACGAGAATCGCGGAACTGGAAAACACGGTTGCGCGTCTGGCGGCAACAGTAAAAAACCAGGCCGCGCAGATTGAGAAGGTGAGCGCACAGGTTGAATTGGGAAAGCCCGCCCGACGAGTGGTGAATAAATAGTAACGACAATCACACGGTTGTCCGATTCTTGGTTTTGTAGGGCGTTTCTGTGAAACGCCGATGTGAAACGAATAGCGTCTGGCACAGACGCCCTACAAAACCTGTCGATCTGCGTACTCCGTCGTCGTCCTTTGGTACTCTCTTTGCTTGACGAATTCCGCGCGCCTTGTGAATCTTAAATCACTCGAATGAATGTGGAGTACACGGACGCACCGGCCGCTCATCCCGAACCGAGGACGGATGACAAAATGGCTTGTCCGCACTGCGGGCACCTGCTGCCGAAAGACGCGCAGCACTGCGACCAATGCGATTGGACGCGGCGCCAGGCGAAGGAACCTGCCGAAGCGACAGCGAGCGACGCGGTAGCTGTCATCCTGAGCATTATTCCCGGTTTGGGACACATCTATAAAGGACACAAGCTCGTCGGACTTCTGTGGATGTTGGGTGCGATTCCAGTGGGAATCTTCGTTTTACTGGCCGCCTTCGCCTCAGCCGGATGGGGTCTCGGCCTGTTTTTCTTCTACCTCGGCGCGGTCATGCTTCACGCTTACGGGGTTGAAGATCGCATCGTGCCGCCGAAAGAGGACGAAGGCGAAGAGTATTAAGCGCGTTGATTGGGGTAGCGCGCGCGTCTCGCGTGTTGGTTTCGGCGTCGCGCCGAAATAGTCTTTCCCAACGCTGACCATCTTTCTCGCGAGGCGGGTGTACGGAAAGTCTGCATCGCGGGGCGCAACTATGTGGGATTAGCGCCAAAGGCGCCGCATTCACCCCTAGCCTGGGGCAGCGCCCAGGATTCGTAGCATCCAAAAAGCGCCAGCGCTGAAGGCGCGAGTCACTTCTCGCACGAGTTCGACTATATCACGCATCCAACAACGTCCGCATGATTGAAGCGCGCCTTCAGCGCTTGGTTTACCCGACGATCGGATTCCTGGGGCGGTGCCCCGGCTAACGTGAAACAGCGCCTTCAGCGCTAAGCACTCGTCGGGATCACATCACACGCGACGCGCGCGATTAAGTCATCACGCAACCGCGTGATAAATCTCTTCGACAATTTCGCGCATGGCGTAACGAAATCATCGCCCAGAGTCTTTTTCAAAACGACAGGTCATCGCTAAACATGAGCGCGCCGAGCACGTTGGAATAATCATCGGTCCAAGCTGCGCCGGTGACAGTCGGGAGCGCCGCCATCCACTGCGTATCCTGCAACAGTCCGCCCAAATCCTCCGGCCGGCGCGCCATGACCACCCAGTGCGATCCTTGTTTGCCCGCGCGCGCTTCGGCGGGAGTTATGTCGAAATCTGATTGAAGGTAAGCTACCAGTTGTGCATCCCGCGCCAGGCGCGCAAGCACGGGGCGCAGATCGAAATAGCGGTTCGTAATGTTAAAGGCCAGCACGCCATGCGGCGACAGCTTTCGTAGATATAAATCGACAGCTTCGCGAGTAAGCAAGTGAACCGGGATCGCGTCAGAGCTGAACGCATCCAGAATGATAAAATCATGGATGCCGTCAGGCTCCCTTGCGAGTGAAATGCGCGCGTCGCCAAGGATCACGCGGGCTTGAGGGGCGCAGTCGCGCAAGAGCGTGAAGTACTGCGGGTCGCGAGCGATGCGCTCAACGGTCGGATCGATCTCGTAGAACGTCCAACGTTGTCCCGGTTGTGCATAGCCAGCGGTCGATCCCGCGCCCAGTCCAACAACGGCGATATCAGATTTAGCCTGTTCTCCCTGAAAACTCCTGAAG
>DATBDI010000162.1:0-6656 GCA_036270025.1 Candidatus Udaeobacter sp.
TCCTGCGCGATCTCAACGGGCGTCTGACACGTTTCGGCTTGCCCATCGGTCTGCTCAAATTGCTTTTCTACAAAAACCGCATCCGAAAAGGCCGCCTAATCGCACTCGGCGTTGTCGAGAAATACCGCCGCACCGGCATTGCCGAGATGCTCGTGCTACGTGTGATAGAAGAAACAATGATCAAACGCGGGATCACCGGCGAGTTAAGCATGACGCTCGAAGATAATTTCATGATCAACCGCTTTCTGCAGGCGATCGGAGCGGATCGCTACAAGACGTATCGAATTTACCGCAAACAGTTACCCTGCTGACAACGACTGCCAAATGAAGCTGCGGCCGCCGGGGCTTCGTAAAACGGAGCTTCGTCTTGCTGGGTGGTCGTCAGATCACGAATGCGCTCCGGCCCGCCGCGCCGCATCCTTGACACCCGACTTGCCAGCATCCCCGCCACCTCCCGGCCGGCGTATCGCAGCGGATGGCTCACAGCCAGTGAGGCCTGTGCGGTGCAATAAACGCCGCATCCCGCCTGGCAATCCTTCTTCCGGTTGTAGCTCAGCAAATCTTCCCGCGTGATCTCGAGAATGTCCCTCTCGGTTCGCACCTGGCTGCAGAGCCAGAACTTGCCGGTCGATGACACGAAGAAATATTTATAGCCCGCGATGCAGGTCCATTCGACCGGTTCCTGTCGCAGCATCTTCTTTTGGTAAGCGAAAAGGTTCCAGCTCGAGTGAATCTTCTGGCCGCTGCGCTTCAGTTTCTCCTGGTGCTCGAGAAAGCGGAGCAGCGGCTCGCTGGCGCCTGCATCGCGCAAGGCGCGGTCGTGCACGAGATCGTCGTGGACCACGCGCGCATGGACTGGGATGCCCAAGTCGAGGCAAGTGTCTATCACCTGTCCCATCTCATCGAGCGTCTCTTTGAAAAGAACGCCACTGACGTGCAGCTTGACCTTCGAATCTTTGAACCAGTCGAGCTTGTGCAAGATCGACTTCATCGCTTTGCGTGTGCTCGCGATCGGCGTCATCCGGTCCACGGAAATTTGCAGTCCATCGAGGCCCGCTCCTTCAAGGTCCGCGAGGAGCTGGCGGTTCAGGAGAAACCCGTTTGTGGACATGCTCACTTTGCGAAAACCGAGGGATTTTGCGTAACGCACTACCTCCACAATGTCCGGATGCTTGAGCGGTTCGCCGCCCTGCAGACCGAGGCGCATGACGCCGAGCTTCCGAATGTGATCCATCCACTTCTTGAGATCGGCCAGGGCCGGATGCCGAATCGAGTTATTGAACTCGTTGCAATAATGGCAATCCAGGTTGCACTGTTCGGTTACGTATAGGTGCGCAGCCCACGGTTTGGTGTCAAAAACGCGAGGGGCCTGCCGGAGATCGAGCATTCGTTCCCCTATCACAGTCATAGACGCGGTGTCAAGCAACCAGGCTAGTTCCTAATCCTGCTGGAAGCGATCGGCGCGGAGAAGGAGAAGGCGCGTCGAATCTAGCGCGGTCCACTCTGACTCCGGAGAGCCCACAGTGCCCAGGCCGCGCGTGCCAGCTGAATGGCAGCCGTGACGGCCTCCCACCAGGCGATGAGTTTGAAGGCTCCGGTCACAGTCCCGAGGATAAGTCCGAGCGCGAGAATCCAGACGTAAATATTCCGCCTGCCGCCTACGAGACGGAAGATACGATCGAAACTTGCCAGCTCGGTGATCGATTTTCCGTAGTAGCGAACAATGCTTGCACGCGCTAGTGCGTTCGTTATCTCCGCGCCAATAAGGAGAGCGAGATAAGAGAAGGCGTCGGGTAATTTTCCGGAAACGCTCAGGTGCCAGGCGAGCGCGAGCCACCATGAATTCTCGAACAAGGCATCAAAAAGATGTTCGAGCTTGCCGGCCTTTGACGTCTCGAGTTTTAGGCGCGCTAGCTTCCCATCAAGTCCGTCAAGGACACCGACAATTAGAGCAAGGCCCAATCCCCACGCCAGCTGACCGGTTACCAGAAGAATAGTGACTGTCCAGGCAACAACATTGCAAAACAGGGTCAACTGGTTGGGTGTGATCGGCGTTTTACAGAGATGAGAGACAAGAAAGGTCTCAATCGGAGCATGAACCCATGCTGGAATGTCGGGCGGGCCCTTTTGTATTGAATCCAACAGAACGCGCTCCGCCAGCTTTCTATTCGAAAGCGATGGCACAGGAAACCAAAATTGCCTGAGTTTTCGACACATCGAGACGTAGTACAAGGGTTGAGCGGAGACATCCATCGCGGGCAGCGAATGGTCCTCTAAACCGCTGCGCAAAACATGCTCGAAGGAACCGCTTCGCGCTGAAGCCCAGTCATTTTCCAAAAGAGCCGGACCGCATAGTTTCCCTCGGGCAGTATCTGGCGCGGAAGCGCCGAGAGCCTGAATCCGTGGCTCCAGCCCGGAGTCAACCAGGGCTGCCGGACTATCTTGTGCAACCAGAGCGCGCAGTAGCCTTGGATCGAAAACAGAATGCCCCGGGACAATCAGGAGAAGGGGAGTCTCGCTACGGTTGTCGGGCCAATTGTCCACAATTTGTTCGATCGTCACCGCTCCATCTGGTCGCGCGCGAAGGGTTACGTGCAGCTGTGCGCGAGCCCACGATGGGGCGGCCAATTCCTGTGCGATCGCTTTGGGTGTGCTCGAAAGAACTGTCGCGCGCTCAATTCCACAACGCTGAAGCGTGCGGAGCAGGCGCTCTAGTGTGGAGATGCCGCAAAGCTCGATTAGCGTGCCAGGCCCGTCGGCCAGAATAATGCATTCGCTAATCATCAGTTCTAAGATTGGATACAGGATCGGCTGGCAAGTAGAGCAACGGCTTAACGGCTCCGCAATAGCTACAATAAATTCGCCTTAGTGACTACATTGGCTACGCTCTCTATCTTGTGGCAACACGTAACGGTCCCATCTTAGCGAATGATGTGCGGCGGTCAGTCTCTGACGCTGCGCCAGGCATTTTTTCGCGTCTCCGTTACAGTCCATTCCTTGCGCAGTTAGTGATCATCCGCCGATGTAATCTGTCGTGCAGCTATTGCTCGGAATATGACAAGGTTAGCGATCCAATCGCGGCGGAAATCTTGGAGAAGCGCCTTCGAAAATTGAAAAGCTTGGGCACGTTCGGCATCTCTTTAACTGGTGGAGAGCCCACGTTGCACCCGCTACTCCCCAGCCTGATCCGCACGTGCCGGGAACTTGGTTTCTTTCGCACAGGTATGATCTCTAATGGCTTGTTGCTGCGGCCTGAGCTGATCGAAGCTCTCAATGAAGCGGGCCTTCAGGAAATGCAGATTTCTATTGATGGAGTCGAGGCTAATGACGCAACGCAGAAAGTTTTGGCCAATCTGAAGAAACGCCTTCAATGGCTCCGTGAGTATGCACGTTTTCGAGTTATCGTTAGTGGTGTTCTCGGCGCATGCCCTCCTCGAGAGGCTGAGGAGGTCCTCTCCTTTGCCAGGCAACTGGGTTTTATCCCACGGGTCCTCCTCCTTCATGACAGCAACGGCCAGCTCAAACCCAGTAATGGCGAAGTTAAAACGTTTGAAAAAATCGTCCGACAGCTGCCGAAAACTCTTGTGGACTTTTCCAATTATCGAAAGCGATTGGTCCGGCGGGGTTCTGCACCATTCAAGTGTCGTGCTGGAAGCCGATATCTTTACGTTGATGAATATGGAAAGGTCAATTGGTGTTCACAGACTAGAAGCGTTTGGTCCAAGAGTTTGATGGATTACACGCGTACCGATTTACGCGAGCAGTTTTACCAGTACAAGCCTTGCCACGCGACCTGCACACTCGGGTGTGCGCGCTCTACGAGCCAGCTCGATAACTGGCGGACTCAACCCGGATTTAACTCGTAGCCGGCGCTCATTTTTCTTTCCGCGTGCCGCAGCATGCTGGGAGTATCCACGTCCTGCCACCAACCATCGCCGATATCGATCGCACGGACTTTATCATCGCCGGCCATTAACCGAACTCCATCGGCCAGGCTGCAATCGTTTGTGCCGCTGCGGGATTTCGCTCGTTCGAAATAGTCGAAGATTTCAAGTGGGCAAACAAACAGCCCGATATCAATCGCATCGTAATCGCGCAGCGTTTTCCCGATGCCGATGATCCGATTTCCTCGCGTTCGGACTTTCATCGCGTCTTCCAAATCGAAGATGGAATGGAGTTTCCGGTCCACCGCGACGTTAAGGAAATCGGAATCGAAAGAATCGAGCAGACGATCGACGACGGCGGCGTCGAAAAGATGGTCGCTCATCGTGACAAGAAAGGGTTTGCTGAAGTGGCCAGCGACCGCAAGAAGCGAGATGCCATTTTGTTTTTGCCAGTCGCGGTTTTCGATGAAGGACGCGCTGAGGCCGGAAGGAATCAATTGCTTGACCTGCTCGATCATGCGCCCGCTCTCGTAGCCGACCACAAAGTTGACGCTTGTGATCCCTGCGCGGATCAGCGTATGTAACGCGTACGAAATCAAAGGACGGCCAAGCACTGTGACGAACGGCTTTAGGAAGGTGCTGTCCGACCCGCGCAGACGCGAGCCCTCGCCGGCCATCAAAATCACAGCCTCGGAGACAGGCGTCATAAGCGAGCCATGTTGTAGGGGAAGCTGACAGCTTTCCCTACAGTTGTGGCGATCACGATGGTCATATCCCGTAATACCTTTTCAGGCCCCAAAGGCGAACGCGCTGCGGAAGGAACCGGAAAATCAGCGGTGCAATCTTTGATTGAAACGTGTCGCCAACTGTTATCCGCGGAGGCGGATGATCTGCATTGATTAACTTGAGAACATGTTGGGCGACCAGGTCCGGTGGTGGCGCGCTTTTCATGTTGTGTTCGACGACTTCCCAAGTCCTCGCGACTTTTGTGTCGTAGCGGGGATTCGTCTTGGTGCTCTTGGTCACGCCCTGGTTAAATTCCGTGCGGATGTCGGCCGGCTGAAGATCCACAACGTGCACACGGGAATTGCCGAGCTCGAGCTGGATCGACATTGTAAAAGATGCCAGGGCCGCTTTCGCGGCGTTGTAAGCCGCCATGAACGGCACTGGAAGTCGGGAAGCTAACGAAGTGACGTTAATGACCAAACCTCCACCACGTGCCTGCATGTGGCGCAGTGCGAGCTGCATCAATTGGATTTGGCCGAAAACGAGAATTTGAAACTGGCTGGCAATTGTTTCCATGGGAAGAAACTCAGCAGCGTCAAAATGACCGGCCCCGGCGTTGTTGATCACAACGTCGAAGTAACCAGCTTCCGCAAGCGCGGCATCGAATGCCTCCTCGACGGAAAGTCGATCAGTAAGATCGAGACGCACCGGATGGCATAGCGGCATTTTGGGGATGCGTTCCAAGTTGCGTGATGTACCCCATACCTCATGACCTTCATCCACAAGCAATTTGGCAATGGCCAGGCCAATGCCCGAGCTCGCACCGGTGAGAAAGACTCGCCTCATCACGCCGGTTTGGCCAAGCGTCTGTGGCGCAACCAGCCAACGCCGAAAATTGCGAGGAATACAAGACCAGCCATGACTTGTCCAGCAACCCCATCCAGAAACAAGCGACACATCAACGCTGGGACAATAGCTATGATTGCGGTAAGGATCGGTGGCCGGATGCTACTCCACGGATTGCGCCATCGAAAGACCAGCCGCAGCACGCCGTAACGCAAGATCCCTTGAATTACGTAGGGCAGCAGAATGCCAAAGGCCGCGCCGGTCACTCCGAATCGAGGAATGAGCCAGAGATTTGCTCCGAATGCTATGGCGCAGGTGACCGAAGAATTCAGCAGGTTCAAGTGCGGGCGTTGCACCATGATTACGGTCTCACCCAACGACACAAACGCGTTCGTGGCACAAGCGATTGCGACGATCCCCAACCAGGCGCCGCCTTGCATGAACGCTGGACCGTAGATCAGTAAGATCACCGATCCGGCGAGCGTCATGACTGCGACCAATGGTAACAAAATCCAAAGCATCCACTCGGCTAGACGAGAATAGGTGGCGGCGGCGCGTTGCTGATCGCCGGTTGCAGTCATGCCGGCAACGACTGGAGCAAAGATCGGGTTGAAAGCTTGGTTGACTTTGCGTAGGCCGCCCGCAAGCCCAACCACGGCACTATAAACGCCAACCGTGGCGAGGGTCACCCCGGGAGCGCGACCGATGAACCATCCCAGCATGATCACGTCCAGTCGCAGGATGAACGCGTTAAACATCTGATAAACGCTGATGGGAGCGGCGTAGGCGAGCAATGGTTTTGCTTCGGTCCAAATGGAGACGGTGTCGCGCGCTGTCACACCGCTGAAGAGTCTTGAGGCAAATATGAGTGCGACAATTCCCGAAGCCGCGGTTCCGGAAACCGCGGCCACCTCCGGCGCGAACCTAGTGAATCCAAAGCCGAGCGCGATCAAAAGCGCCAGCGTCGTGATGACAGGCTCTGTCACGCCTCGCGAGTAGATGTCGTGCTTCATCACCTTCATGCCGCGCGAGATGGAAGTAGAAACACGGTACAAAGCAATGCCCGGCAGCGCGCAGAGGACAAAGGCCAGCGCGGACAGCATCTCGCGCGGAAATTGCAATCGATCGCCAAACATTTGCAGGGCCGTGATGCCGATGACGGCGACGAGAGTCGACTGGGTTAAAACCAGAACAACGGCT
>DATBDI010000163.1:0-26483 GCA_036270025.1 Candidatus Udaeobacter sp.
GTGTCGTAGCGCACCGCTGCGACTATGCCTTGCTTCCACGTGAGAACCGCAAACGCCGAACCGTCGGGTGCCCATTGCGGTTTTGCGAGTACGATGCCGCCGGGATTCACAGCCACCATCTGACCGACGAAATTCTCCTCAGTTGCGTTCGCAATTCGCTTTGCGACACCGTACGGATCGATGACGAGAACCGTATCTTGGAAATTGGCGTCTAAACTCTCCTGATGGCGGCCTGTGCCTCGGAGGCGGATCGCGGCCCATTTGTCAGCGAGGGCACTTTTTTCGTAAGCCATGTAAACGTGGTCTGCCAACATCCGTTGGTTTTGGACATCGGCGATAGCGAGACCAGCTTCATCTTCGAAAATGAGAAACCGATCATCAATCCAGCGCGGCTGGACGTCCTCAAACCAAGCTCTTCCATGGTATTCCGCGAAATACCGCGGAATCGGTAATCCTCAAAAGGGCACAAAGGAACCGTTGCTAATCGCTCCGAGCGAGTGAATCAGGGGACGGTCGCGGCCTAGTGGTGAGGGTTTCGCGGCAACACCTGCTGTCACCGAACCATCAGGCGAGAGAAACGTCCCTTTGACTTTATAGCTCCCTGTTTCCCCATGAAGCCCTGCCATGATCAAAAGACATCCCGCAACTAGTGCCGGCTTCTTCATTGGTTCAAGATTTTCAGACAAGTTCGAAATCGAATGCCGAAGTCTAACGCTTGATCCCTCAATGCCTGGTCGCCCTGACCTATCGAGATGTCAATTTGATTAATGTTGCCACCTAAATCGCCACGATCGTCCACGTTCGAACCCCCCTGTGTTTGGTCAGGCGAACCCGCAACTCGTCTGTGATTCGGTCAGTGCGAGCAAAGTCCGTTGTGGCTTCGGACCATTCGGAGGCGGCAACTGCGGTGGATAGGATTGCGTTGCGACTTGAGATACCCGCCTCTACACTTTGCGCCTATGTCGTACAAAGACGTCGCTCCGCCCGCGGGCGAAAAAATTACCAGAACCGACAGATTGAATGTGCCGGATCAACCGATCATTCCTTTTATTCGCGGAGACGGGACAGGGCCGGATATCTGGGCTGCGAGTGTGCGCGTGTTCGATGCCGCGGTCGAAAAGGCATACGGCGGCAAGAAGAAAATTGCGTGGTTCGAAGTTTTTGCCGGTCAAGCAGCGAAGGACAAATTCGATGAATGGCTGCCGGACGACACCGTAGAAGCATTCCGCGAGTACTTGATCGGAATCAAAGGACCGCTGACCACCCCCGTGGGTGGCGGCATTCGCTCGCTCAACGTTGCGCTGCGGCAGTTGCTCGATCTTTTCGTTTGCCTCCGGCCAATTCAGTATTTCAAGGGTGTCCCCTCGCCCGTCAAAGATCCGGAAAAAGTGAACATGGTGATCTTCCGCGAAAACACGGAAGACATTTATGCCGGAATAGAATACGCGGCCGGCACACCTGAGGCGCAAAAAGTTCTCGATTTTCTGCAAAAGGAATTTCCGAAACAGTTCGAGAAGATTCGTTTCGGCACGAAGGAAAAAGCGAAGGCTTTTTGGAAGATGGTCGGCGCACAAGAGAGCGATGACGTGTGTGTAGGAATCGGGGTCAAACCGGTCAGTTATTCAGGCAGTGTGCGACTGATTCACAGCGCGATTTCGTACGCGATTCAAAACCGGCGCAAGAGCGTGACGCTGGTTCATAAGGGGAACATCATGAAATTTACGGAGGGCGCATTTCGCGATTGGGGTTTTGAAATCGCAAAAAAATATTTTGGCGCGGAAGAATTCGACGGCGGACCGTGGTGCAGAATTCCGATGGGAAAGCCGGGTGCGGGAATTGTGATCAAGGACGCAATTGCCGACATCACGCTCCAGCAGGTATTGACGCGGCCGGAAGATTTCGATGTCATCGCCACGCTAAATTTGAATGGCGATTACCTGAGTGACGCCCTCGCTGCGCAGGTGGGAGGAATCGGCATCGCCCCCGGAGGAAATATCAATTACATCACCGGCCACGCCGTTTTCGAAGCTACACATGGCACGGCACCGAAATACGCGAACCAGGACAAGGTGAACCCGGGGTCGGTGATTCTTTCCGGTGAAATGATGTTCCGTTACACGGGCTGGACGGAAGCTGCCGACCTGATTCTCAAAGGATTGAGCGGCGCGATCGAAAGCAAACGCGTCACCTATGACTTCGCACGTTTGATGGACAGCGCGACCGAGATCAAGTGCTCGCAGTTCGGCGACAATGTGATCGAGCATATGAGCTGAATGTCGAAGCTCGAATGACGAGTGACGAAAGAATGAGGAACCGCAGTAATTCGTTACATCGATTCAACGCGGCGAAGCTGTTCGTCGTTTTCGTCCTTTTTGTCACTGCGGTTGCCGCCGCCTTCGCGCAAAAGCGCAACATCACTGAGAAAGATCTTTGGGATTTTGTCTGGATCGGTGATCCGCAGGTGTCGCCGGATGGCGCGCGCGTCGGGTTCGTGCGCGTGACGGTCAACGAGAAAAAAGAGGGCTATAACACGTCTATTTGGTCGGAGCCGATCACAGGCGGGGAAGCGCCTCATCAACTGACAAAAGGCGATCACGATTCCGCACCTCGCTGGTCGCCGGACGGAAAATTTTTGCTATTCCTGCGCGCCACTGAAAAGGACCGCAAACCTGAGCCGCCACAACTGGCGATTCTACCGACGGCCGGCGGCGATTCCTTTGTTTTTACTGATTTGCCGAAAGGCGCGGGCAATCCCGTTTGGGCGCCGGATGGAAAATCCATCGCGTTCACGAGTGAGACGAATGCAGAGGATCTCGCCAAGCAGGAAAAGAAAAAGAACAATGAGAAGCTGGGGTCATCCCGCGATGGCGGGACTACAGCCGAACATGAGAGCGACGTGCGCGTTATCACGCGTGCGGTCTACCGGCAAGATAATGAAGGTTACGTCGACCCAAGGCACCCGACACACATTTGGATCGTCACGGCGCCACGTAGTGCTGAAGAAAAGGTGAAACCGCGGCAACTGACCACCGGCCGATTCGATGAGGAAAATCCGATTTGGTCGAAGGACGGATCGCAAATTTATTTCACCTCGAGCCGGATCGACGAACCGTATTACGAACTGCCGAGAACAGATCTTTACTCCGTAACGGCAGCTGGCGGTAAACCGGTCAAGATCACAACGATCGATCTCAACACGCAATTCGGACCGGGCGGAGGCGCGTTATCCCTCAGTCCCGACGGCAAACGGGTCGCATTCCTCGCCGCGACGAACCAGCCGGTCAATTCATATACAGAGCCAGATCTGTGGGTCCTTGATCTCTCACCGAACGCAAAACCACGGAACATCACCGCGAATTTTGATTTCGACATCGATGGTTTCATTATCGGAGACAGCTCGTCGCCGCGGGCCGGCGGACCAAACAAACCGACCTGGACTCCAGATGGAAAAGGGCTCATCGCAGTTTATTCCAAGGAAGGAAAGCGAAATCTCGCGCTGTTTGACGCAACTGTAGCCGGGGACGGTGACCCCGGTAAAAGCAGCACAGTGCAAGATCTCGCTTCCGGAAATCACAGCGTGATGAGTTTTCGCGCGACGCCTGATGCTTCGAAGCTGGTCTATGTGGTATCGACGCCGACTCGCGTTAACGATCTTTTTGTCCTCGATCTGGCAACTCCTGGTGCAGCACCGAAGCAGTTAACGAATGTGAATGACGAGCTGCTGTCAAAATTGAATCTCACCGAACCGGAAGAGATTTGGTACGACAGCTTTGATGGCAAACGCATACAGGCATGGTTGCAAAAGCCGCCAAATTTCGATGCGCATAAAAAATATCCGTTGATTCTGAACATCCATGGCGGACCGCACGTTGCCTACGGCAACATTTTCGTTCATGAATTTCAGTGGATGGCAGCCAAGGGCTACGTGGTGCTCTATCCGAATCCGCGCGGCAGCACGAGTTACGGCCAGGAATTTGGCAACGTGATTCAATATCGTTATCCAGGCGACGATTACAAAGATCTCATGGCTGGCGTCGATGAGGTGATAAAACGCGGTTACATCGATGACAAAAAACTTGGCGTCACCGGCGGAAGTGGCGGCGGGTTACTGACGAACTGGGTCGTCGGACAAACTGGTCGTTTTGCTGCAGCGGTTGCGCAACGCGATATCGCTAGTTGGGAAAACTGGTGGTACACAGGTGATTTCACGCTTTTTCAGCCCAACTGGTTTCGAGCGCCGCCATTCGAAGATCCGGACGAGTATCGAGCGCGGTCACCGATCAGTTACATCAACAATGTGAAGACGCCGATGATGTTTATCCTCGGGGAAACAGATTACCGAACGCCGCCCGGCGCTGGTGGCGAGCAAATGTTTCGTGCGCTGAAGTTCCGAAAAATTCCGACGGTCATGGTGCGTTTCCCCAATGAGTCGCATGAACTTTCCAGGTCCGGCCAGCCATGGCATCGTGTCGAGCGGTTGCAGCACATCGTCGCCTGGTTTGATCACTGGCTGCTCGGTGTGCGCAAGCCGGAATACGAGATCGCGCCCGAAGAGGAGTTGCCGGTTAAATCGCGGCAAGGTGCAAAAGCTGCGAACTAATCCCGGCAATGGTGCGGGCTTCCTTTCTGTCACGGCGGTTTCAATGTTTTTTTGACGAGTATCGCGATCCCGGGTTTTGTCCCGACATCAACCAAACGAAAAGTCCGAAGGGTTTCTTCGCAACGATGCAACCGGGTATCGAGAAGCCGTAGTGTTGTCGTTATGCCAGAACAAACTTCCAGCGGCGGAAAGGATTCCCAGCTGATCCGGTGGAGCGATACAATCCGTTTTATCCGGCAACTTAGCCACGACCTTCGCAATGATTTAAACGCCATCGAACTACAGTCCGCCTACCTCAGTGAGCTCGAGACAAATGAAGAAGCGAAAAGCGAGATCAAACGTCTGCGGGAAATCGTTTCGGGTTTGGCGGCGACTCTGCAGGGCCTTTCAAGGTTAGTGGGCGATATCAGTCCGAACCTGATTCCTTATCGGGCCGGCGATTTTGTCGAAGACTTACGCAGCCAGATCGAGCGCGGCTTGCCGAACGAAAGCGCCGAAATCACCTGGGACGTTCAGCTAGCGGAGTCCACCTTAAATATTGATCCGCAGCTTTTACAGGAGGTCTTTATGGAGTTCGTCACCAATGCGTTTCGTCACGATCGTGGCCAAGGCCCGCTAATGGCGACAGCAAAAACCGAGAACAATGAATTTTTCTTTACCCTGGAGGAGCCGAAGACTCATGTTCTTTCGTCTGTTGAAAATTGGGGACGCGAACCGCTTCGGAACATGAGCCAGCGTCATTATGGTCTCGGTCTGAATCGCGCTCGGGCTATCGTGGAGGCGCACGGCGGTCAGCTCCGCGCCCGATATGATCAAAATATTTCAGCGCTGGTTACGACACTTATCCTCCCAGTCTCCCCGTCAGCCGCTAAACACACCTGAAACCTTCAGTGATTGCCGAGGTTTAAGCGACTAAAGTCCCCTGCTCGTGCGTAATACGAGCGGCGCGATTGAATGAAAACAGAAAACCGCCATGTCTTGATCATCGATGACGAGCGGCCCGTCCTAATGACGCTCGAGGCGTTACTGAAGCGGCACGGTTATCACGTGGATACGGCGCCCACTGCGACGCAAGGACTCCGGCTGTTGAAATCAAAGTCGCCAACTTTGGTGCTGCTGGATTTGCGACTGCCAGACGCTGATGGCTTGGAGATGCTCGATCGGATCAAGAGCGAGTCGCCCGGAATCCAGGTGATTATTTTAACTGCACATGACTCCCTGCATAATGCGATCGAGTCCATCAAGCGCGGCGCCTACCATTTTATCAGTAAGCCCTACGCCCCAGAGGAACTGCTGAGCCTGATCGAAAAGGCCCTGGAAAAGCAGTTCCTGTTGCGACAAACGGAAGAGCTTCGGGAAAAAACCGAACAACTCGAAAAGCGTCTCGAAATCGCAGAGTCCCGCCCCGCGCCCATTTTCAAGAGCAAGCCAATGCAGGAGATTGAGGAACTGATCCGTGCGATGGCGCCGTCAGATGCCAATGTCCTGATAGTGGGGGAAAGCGGCGTGGGTAAGGAAGTGATCGCGAATGCAATTCACGCCCGCAGCCGGCGCGAGGGACAGCCTATGGTCAAGCTCAATTGCGCGGCATTCCCGCAGACGATGATTGAGGGCGAACTCTTCGGTTACGTAAAAGGCGCGTTCACCGGAGCGATGCACGATTTCCCGGGAATGATCGCAGCGGCACATCGGGGAACTCTTTTTCTCGACGAGATCTCGGAGATGCCGGCAGATTTACAGACGCGTTTTTTGCGCGTGCTGCAGGAGCGGGAGTACCGGCCTCTGGGCAGCACCGAAACGATGAAAGCAGATTTCCGCGCAATCGCTTCGACTAATCGTCCAATTCCGCAGGCCCTCGCAGAAAATCGGCTGCGTTCGGATTTGTATTACCGGCTCAACACTTTTCAGATCGAAGTTCCCGCGCTTCGCAAACGTAGAGAGGATATTCCGCCCCTGATCGCACAATTCGTCAGGCAATTTTCTCAACAACTCGGCAAGCCGGAGCCAGAGGTTTCGCCGGACGCATTTCAGAAGTTGCTCGACTACTCATGGCCGGGAAATGTCCGCGAGTTGCAGAATGCGATTGAGTACGCCGTGGTGCTGGCCCGACAGGGCATCATCGGCGTGAAAGAACTCCCGGCTGAAATACAGTTGCCGGTAGCACTGCAACAAGCCGAACTCAATTCGTTACCCGGCGGCGGTGTGCAAAGTCTCGATGATCTCGAGCGCAACGCCATCCTTCAAGCGCTCGCAGAGTGCCGTGGTAATAAGAAAAAAGCCGCCGAACTTCTCGGCATTCAGCGTCCCACGCTTTACAACAAGATGAAGCGCTACGCCATCGAGCTATAGCAAGGAACGCGCGGCTTGGGCAGCCGTCGGAACAACTGAATAGCCGCGAGGCCGTCAGCTCTTGTTACCACGATAAACGCAGCGAGCGGTCGGTGTCTCGTGCACCACGATCTCGCAGAGGCCGGGACATTGAGGTTCTAATTTCTGCCAGAACCATTCGGCCATGTTTTCGATCGTTGGGTTCTCCAGTCCTTCGGTGTCGTTGAGATACGTGTGGTCCAGCATTTTCAGTAGCGGTTCCATCGCGGCGCTGATGTTTGCGTGGTCGTAAACCCAACCGACGTTTGGATCGACCTCGCCTTCGATAGAGACTTCGACCTTGAAGCTGTGGCCGTGCATTCGGCGGCATTTATGTCCCTCGGGCGCTTTGGGCAAAGTCTGCGCCGCCTCAAATGTGAAATCTTTCGTCAAGCGCGCACGCATTACCACAAAAATACCATCGCGTTCGGTTCTTTGTCATCCCGAACGTAGTGAGGGATCTCACAATGGGTCACGGATCATACAATGAAATGTGTGTACCAAAAGCTTCGCGTGTGAGATCCTTCGCGTCCGCTCAGGATGACCGGCTGCGACGCGCACGCTAAAATTTTGCCATCCGTAAAACCGGCGTCCGCCACAGACGCCCCACAAAACTCTGACGGAAGGAATCACACTCCGCGCTGGGTCGGGCTCCAGATGAATTTGTGCATCTGAAGTTGAAACCGAACGTTGAGCTTATCAGCCAAAATCCATTCGACGATCTGGCGAGGATCGATCCTGCCGAAGATCGGCGAGAACAGCACGGCACGACAGCGCGAGACCAGACCGTAACGCTCGACTTTATCCCGCGACCACTCGTAGTCTTCGCGCGATCCCATCACAAATTTCACTTCGTCGCGCACCGTGAGATGATCGATATTCGACCAAAGGTTTTTGTCCGCTTCCCCGCTCCCTGGCGTCTTTAAGTCCATGATCCGATGCACGCGCGGATCGACCTCCGAGATGTCGTGCGCCCCGCTGGTTTCGAGCAAAACGGTGTACCCAGCGTTGCACAACATCGGCATCAACGTCAGCACGTTCTGTTGCAGCAGCGGTTCACCACCCGTGATTTCAACCAGCGGACATTGAAAGGCCGCCACACCGTCTAGAATATCTGTGAGCGTTTGCTTTTTTCCTTCGTAGAACGCGTACTCAGTATCGCAATAGTTGCAGCGAAGATCGCAGAAGCTCAGGCGTACAAACACGCACGGTCGCCCCGCCCAGGTGCTCTCGCCCTGAATCGAGTGATAAATCTCGTTAATGGTCAGCGACTTTGGCTGGTCCGGCATAATCGTGAAGACTGCATTGGCCGTTCGGTCCGACCATGTCAAAGGTCTTCCGCGAACAATTGCAAAGCAAATTTCTGTGAAAAAGTCAGATCGACTCGGACTCTTGGGCGGTGCTCCGGCTGGGCAGGTTTGGCCGTTTTTTACCTGTTTTTTAATTGCAACTTTTTCATTGACGCAGTTCTGGCGGCACTCTAATCTCGCGGCCATGCGCCCTGGTTTTGCCATAAGAATTCCCCGTTTGGTTGGATTTCCACTCCGCACAGTAACAAACAGATGCGGAGGGGTCACCAACCGCCGAACCCTCGCTTTCGTCGCCGGCATCTTTTTTGCAGCGATCGCTGCTGCGCAAGCGCAGGAATCAATTGAACCCGACGTCTTGCCCTCGTTGGCGGAGCCGCCGGCCGCTTCAGCGGAAGCCTCGCCCTCAGTGTCATCAGAGCAATTGCCTGCGTTACCTCAATCGTTGCCCTCCACACCAGCGGCGCCTGCACCTTCTGTGCCGGAGCCGTTGCCTTCGTCCGAGCAGGCGTTTCCGTCGTCACGCGAACCGTTGTCGCCTTCAACCAACTACACTACTGCGCAAACAACCGTTATGCCGCCGCCAGTAGCAGCAGGTCCTTACGGCGGGACTTACAACGTATTCCCAGCCGGCGAGACAATTTACCCAAGTGGGCGTCCCTTTCACTACGAACTTGGTCTGACAGTGCGAGGTGTGTGGGATGACAACATCTTTATCAGTCATACGAACAAGGTCTCGGATTATTATTTCGCGATTGAGCCGTATATCACCGTTGGAGTCGGCGACATCGAGGGGCGCAACAGAAGCTATCTGCGATTGGACTACATGCCGAGCGCTATTTTGTTCGTCGATCACTCAGATCAAGACGCATTTAATCAGTATATTCACCTTGAGGGGGGATATAGCTCTGGCCGGTTGACATTAAGACTCTACGAAGACATAGCGATACTCGAATCGGCAAACCTCAACAGCTTTTACGATACGACGGGACTGTGGGCAAACACCGACGCGAGCGCGCCTACACGGGTCAACATTTTCTACACGCGCTTGACGGCAAATTATGCACTGAGCCCGAAAATATCCCTGCAGGCCGAGTTTGATTCTCCGTCCTACGCCTATCCCAATCATATTAGTAACTACACTATTGCTGGCGGCCTTTACCTTTACTACAATTGGACGCCAAAGCTATCGGTAGGTATTGGCGGCACATTCGGGTACACTTGGGTGGATGATCCAAGTACTGACCAGACTTTCGAGCAGATAAACTTGCGCCTCAATTATGAGGTGACAGCCAAATTAAATTTGTATGCGTCGGGAGGCGTTGAGTTCCGCCAGTTCGACGGCAACCGCGATACTTACGACTCACCGGTGTTTGAAGTCGGGGTAGCGTATCATCCGTTTTCAGGTACCTATATCTCGCTGGCGGCCGGGCGGCGGATTTACTCTTCGGGGTACGTTGCTAACCAAGATTTTGGGGCCACATACGTTGCGGGCCGGTTTCAGCAGCGTTTATTTCAGCGCGTTTATTTAGGCTTGGGCGCTGGCTATGAACACTCGAATTTCTTCTCCACTGACCGGGACGTCAGTGAGACACGAGACGATGGCGACTACTGGTTTATCGAACCGTCGGTTGACGTGCTAATTACGAGGTGGTTGAGCGCCGGGGTGTATTACCTGCACCGCGAGAACACCAGCAACCAAGATTTCTTCGATTGGGAGGATAATCAGGTCGGCGTTCGGGCGACGGTTAGGTTCTAAACAGGGTTTGAATCGTTTGCGAGCTGGGACAGAGGGATGGTTGGCGATTGCGCTCGCGCTGGCGTTGCTTCCGGAGTTTCTATTAGCCCAAACCATGCCGGGAACAGCTGCGTCCCAGCCTGCCGCCGTCTCTCCATCGCGAGCGGCCGTCTCGGCGCCAGCGTCAACCGGCGGAGTGAGCGCGCCGGCGGGTTACGTTTTGGGTCCTACCGACCAGGTGGCGATCGAGGTTTTTGGTGAAGAGGATCTGCGCACAAGCGGACGGTTGAACCCCGAGGGCAACTTGAGCGTGCCATTGCTGGGGTCGATCCATTTGGCGGGACTGACTCTGACGCAGGCAGTTTCAAAACTCACAGAGCTGTACAGCCGCGATTATCTGGTCAACCCGAAGATCAACGTCACGCTTCTCGGCTATGCAAGAAGGCGCGTTTCGATTTTGGGTCAAGTAAATCGCCCCGGCATCATCGAAATTCCTGAGGACAGCCAGGCCGGTATCGATCTACTGGAGGCGATCGCGTTGGCTGGTGGATATACGCGCATCGCCTCGCCGGAAAGAATAACCGTGCGAAGACAAAGCGCCAGCGGCGATCAGATTTTCAAGGTTAATGCGAAGCGCTTCACCAAGGGAAAGGGCGGAGGTTTTCTCATCAAGCCGGGTGATACCGTCAGCGTCGGCGAAAGTATTTTTTAGCCGAAATTTTTTCCGCCGTCGCCTTTGCGAACGCACTTCTTGGTGTAAGGTTCCAGCCAGTATTTTGCCGTGATTGACCCTGCCCAATCTCTGAGGGGAGCGACCGCTGCGCCCAATTCCGACAAACCAGGCGTGCCGTTGACAGCGGAGTACGCCGATGGACTGCCCACGTTCGACTTTCGCCGGTATTGGCATTCTTTCCTCGAACGTATTTGGATCGTCGCGATTTGCGTTTTGGCTGGCTTTTTCCTTGCGTTGGGTAACCTCGCGCGGACGCCGAAGCTTTACCAAGCCCACACGGTTTTAGAAGTGGACTTTCAGGAGCCGAGTTTTGTCCCAACGAACGATTCCACGACGCGGAACCGCTCGGTGTTTCTGGCCAGCCAGGAGGCGCTGCGAACGATTGAACAGAATCTCACTAACCAAACACTTCTTGCGCGGGTAGTACGGTCCGAAGGTTTGGCGCAGGACGGTGGACGCGCTTTGCTGGGCCAGAGTGTCGTCGCCAAAAAGAGTTCCAGCGCGACCGAACGCACGGAGCCGTTGCAGGCTGACAACAAGACTCAGAACGCCAGTGGCGTCACGACATTTACGCCGCTCGAAGAAGCGTTGGGTCGAGGAATGGTCGGCATGGTGCATCCAGCGATCCGCCGCGGCACGCGCTTGATCGATTTGTACGTGACGCACGGCGATCCAGCCATGGCACAGCGTCTCGCCGAAGCAGTCGGTCGAGAGTACATCCGCAACTCAATCGAGCGCCGCGCGTCGTCGAGCGAGGACGCATTGCGTTATTTGTTGGAAGAAGAAGAGCGATTGAAGAGGAACCTCCAAAAAAGTGAGGCGGCCGTCACCGAATACAAGGAAAAAAACCCAGATGCTCTCCAACTCGGCGGCGGCACAGCCGCGACGGGCTCACAGGGGGCTGGTGGAACTCGGGGCGGCTTGGTAGAGGTGAACCTGGAAGACATAAATAGCAAATTGACCGCAGCGAGGAGCGATCAGATTCGTCTCGAAGGCCAGCTCCAGCAAATCGATCAGATTGGCGATAATATCAACGCGTTGCTCGCGATTCCGAGTATCTCTGCCGCCCCAATGGTGTCTGCTGCACGCAACAATATTATACAGATCGAAGCGGGGATCACCACCCTCGCCTTACGATACAAGGACAAGCACCCCAGAATGCTGGCGGCCAAGGCCTCGCTGGCCGAGGCGAAAGACAAGCTCCGTCAAGCGGTCTTGGCGCAACGTCCGATTATGCGCAACACCCTCGACCAAATCAAGGCGACAGAGGCCAGCTTGCAACAAGCTTTGCAAAACCAGCAGGGTGTCGCGGTCAATCTCAACCGCACAGCGATCGGCTATCAGGAATTGGCGCGGCAAGCCGAAACCGATCGTGCGCTGTACGAAAGCGTCCTTCGCCAGATAAAAGACACAAACCTGGCAAAAGACGTCAAGGCGAATGCAGTCAGCGTGAATGAGCATTCCCCGCTTCCGAACTTTCCTGTTAGTCCTCGGCCCACGACAACGATCCTGCTGGGCCTGCTTGGCGGCCTCGCTGTCGGTTTGGCATTGGTTTTTGGGGTCGATGCGTTGGATCGTTCCATTAAAACTGTGGACCAGGCAGAAAACACGCTTGGTCTGCCTGTTTTTGCAGCTGTTCCGGATACCACTGATGAGGGGGCCGTTAGCCGACTGAAACGACGAAGCAAAGCTTTCAGAACTTCGAACTATCGCGTCGTGGTGGAAACTCCTGAAAGTCCGGCGGCCGAAGCGTTCCGCAATTTGCGCGCCGCACTCTCTCTCCTGGGTCCGGAAGCCGAGCGAAAAGTCTCGCTTTTCACTAGCGCTGTGCCTAGCGAAGGCAAAAGCTTTACCAGCGCTAATTATTCCCTTGCGCTGGCGCAGCAGGGCTATCGCGTCCTCCTCATTGATGGCGACCTGCGTCGGCCAAACGTGCACAAGATTTTTCGCTTTCCAAAGGCGAATATACGAAACAATTCCGACGACGACACGGCACCCGGGGTCACAGATTGCCTCATAGGCGAAGCAGATCTGGCGTCGGCCGCGCGCGAGATTCCAGCGGGCGAAATCGAGCTCGCGGACGAAAACGTCGCGCTGACGGGAAAAATCCTCACGGCCACCGGGGGCCAGCTTTTTGTCCTCGCCGGTGGACGGAGGGCGCCGAATCCGGCTGAGATTCTTGCCGGCCCATTCTTTGGGCAGTTGATTGCTGAGGCCACCAAGCTCTTTGACCGGGTCGTGATCGACAGTGCGCCGATTCTTGCCGTCAGCGACACGCTGCTGATGACTCCACACGCACAGACTTTATGCATTGTTGTCCGATCGGGGAAAACACCGCGCCAGGCTGTGCGCCGTGCCATCACCTTGCTGGCAAAATCCGGAATTCGTCCGGCCGGTCTGATCCTTAACCGATTACGCCGGAGCCGTGGAGTTGGCTATTACTACTATTACGCCTCGCACGGTTATGGCGATGGCGAAGGGGGATATTCTCGCAGCTACACTTACAGTCGCAGATCCAAACCTGACCACGACGGCAATGGCGCGTAGACGATAAATTCTTGGTCGTTACAATCGCTCCCACAAGCTGCTGCCCCAGCAAAGACCAAGGCAGGCCGCGACATATAGCTGGATCGACTCGATCTGGAGTGGAAAATCGACCAGCGCATGCACGGCGACTCCTGCCAGCGCAATGACGACCAACGGCTGTAGCAATCGCCTCCGCGGCGTCCAGCCAAGTGCGTACTTCCTGTAGTTGCGAATGGCTACTGTCATTCCTCCAAAGAATAACAACGCCCAGAGGCTGCTTCCCAGCCAACCCCATTCCAGAAGCGTCTGCAGGTAGTCCTGATGCAAAAACCTCCAAGTGCCAGCCACATCACTCTTAGCCGCGACTTTGTACGCTGGAAATACAACGCGAAAAGTCCCCGCACCAGAACCAAAAAGCCCAGTCTCGGGTAAGGCGGCTATTGCGACGCTCCACGCCTGCCACCGGGCGTCAGCCGGAATTCTTGCGGTCTGCGCCTGCCAGCGGCCAAACGGTTGTTCTAAATGACTGGCCTGAGCTACCGCGATTAGCGCGAGAACAACCGTGACAGCCCCCGCAACCGCCACACTCTTCTGCGCGCCCGAGAGATTTCGCACAAGCACTGGTCCAAATTGCACGCAAACGGCAACCATCAAAAGCAGCGCGACGATGTGAGCCATACGCGAAGTATTCGCCATCACACCTGCGATCGTGATGATAAGAATGACAATCCAGATTGCACGCAACCCCGGGTGAGATCGCTTGCTAAACGAGCGGATAACCAGGCCAAGACTCAGCGGCCACACCAGGTTTAGAAACGCGCCGGCGTTCCCGTGATAGTAATAGGTTGAAAAAAATGTGGCGACCCATAGGTGCAGAGGCGGCGGTGGCTGCCAGAAGATCATCTGCGCACTCGTGGCTTTCTGGAGCAAACCGAGAAATGCGATCGAACCGCCGATGAGAGCAATTGCGTACCACAAGCGAAGCAACCACCGGTCACTCCGAGAACGATCCGCAACGAACAAGACCGTCCCGAGCAGCAGCCCGCCTCGGATCATCCACGCAGCGCTTATCGGGTAATCAACGGAGCCGGCCACTGGCGGCGCGAAGTTGCGTAGCGGTACAAAAACAAAAAAATCTGAGTCGTAGATCGATTTCGCGTTAAAGACCATCCAACCGCCCACGCAGATCAAAGCCGCCGTTGAAAGTAGTAACAGCGTCGGAAATCGGCATCTCCGACCACGGACGAGTAACTCAATGGTCCAAAGAACCAGCGCCGCCAGCAAAATCCAGTTGGTAATTTGAATGCTTGCCGATGTCGTACCGCCGTATGCCCAAGGGGCATAGGCGAGTGCGGCAAAAAAAAACCAGCCAGATGTTGTGCGAAGAATGTGAGAGATCACACGTCATGCCGCACACGAGCCGGCTGCGGCTGATCTCCGGTCTTTGATTCCACAGTCTGATTCGCGCCGACTCACCGTCCTTTGCCAAAAAGCATCGTGTACACGGTTTTCAACACAATCATGGCGTCGAGCTTCAGCGAATAGTGGCGAATGTAGTAAAGATCGTACTTTAACTTCTCCACCGCGTCTTGATCGCTCTCGCCGTACGGATAATTGACCTGCGCCCACCCGGTGATACCGGGCTTCACCAGGTGCCGAAAATGATAAAACGGAATTGTTTGCTCATACCGCTCGGCGCACTTGCTCCATTCTGGCCGCGGTCCAATCAGGCTAATATCACCCTTGAGCGCATTCCAAAGTTGCGGCAGCTCATCGAGGCGAAGCTTCCGCAGCCAACGTCCCACAGATGTGACGCGACGATCATCCTTTCGTGTGTAAATATCTTCGTCGGCCTCAGCGGAGCGATGCCGCATCGTTCGAAACTTCAGAAGAATAAACCGTCTGCCGTCGCGCCCGACGCGTTCCTGTCGGAAAAGAACCGGATTCCCGTCTTCCAACCATATTAGCAGGGAGATGACAGCGAAAAGCGGAGCGCAAATGACCAGCGCTGTTGCCGACGCGAACACATCGAAGAGCCGTTTGAGATAATGATATGGAGAAATGCGAGCAAGCTGAAAACCAGTCTGGAGCGGCCAAAAGGGATCAACAATGCCCAGAGGCAGATAACGCCAGTGAGTTTCATAGAATGCTTCGAGCGTGTAAACGCGCGTCTCCCTAAACTGCGCGTGCACCAAGCGCTCCAGCAGCTGCGTGCTGAGGGAGTTCGCTTTCGCAGCGAGAATTATGCCGCTGTAGCGCCTGCCGGGATCCCTCAATTTCGCCTCCAGATCTCCTTGCACGATCGGCGACCCATTACCGGCAATGGGCTGACCCACGCGCTGCTCGCTCACATCTACAAACTCGAGTTGCTGCTGTCCATTTGGCGAGGTTTTATACGCCTCGTAAAAACTCGCAGCCGTCGCTCCTCCGCCGATGACGAGGATTGATCGACTGGCGCTGCTTGCAACAACGTACTGCCGAATCAAACGTCGGTAACCCAGCGACGTCGGAAGGAAAATTGCGAAACTCAGAAGGAGCACGCCACGGCTCGGCTTCATCGTCTGATCGAATGTAGCGGCGGAATAAATGAGCATCGCGCTAACGACACCTGCGGCGATGATGGCGAGAATGTGTTCGGCCGCATACCCGAGAGTGAGCTTCTCGACAGTGCGATCGTAGCCGCCGACGAAATAAAGCCCAACCACGATTACGCCAAGCTGAATGAAGTTAATGACGAAAAACTGAAACGGTGTCGCGTAAAACGCATCGTATCTGAGCCACCCCGTCAACCGGTAAATTGCGAGCCAGCTCACCACATCCAGAAAAAGACAAAACACGGCAGACGACCACTCGTGGCTGAGGAAATGTGACCAGCGACGCAACGCGCGGGGCCGGACAGCCTTCCCGCCGTGATCGCTAGAGCGGATAGAAAGCTTGGGGTGCAAGGCCAGCATCTCCCGCGGCATTGTCTGGGGTTCTTGAGCGTTTGCCATCAGCCCCCCAAGTATAGGCTGAATCAAATCGAAGTGAAAGATTACTTTAGCCCGGTCACTTGCGTCCGATCAACGCGGCGGCTACAGCCTTGACGCTCCAGACAGTGCTCATAATCTGAGACGCACGCCATTCGAACGCGTCAAATCCGCACGTGAACATTTTCGCCGCTTTCTATTGTTCCTCCGTAGGCAAAAAAATGGTCGTCGCCAGCACGGGGATAATTCTGATTCTTTTTGTAATCGGACATCTGCTCGGGAATTTGCAGATTTTTATCGGACCCGATTGGATCAACGGTTATTCGCAACATCTGCGCGACCTTGGACCGCTGCTCTGGTTGATCCGATTATTCCTGCTGACTGCGGTGATACTTCACATTTGGGTGACGATTCAACTCGCCATTGAAAATCGCCGTGCCCGACCCGAGCACTACAAGGACCGGCATTACGTCAAAGCAGACTTTGCGTCGCGCCACATGGTGATGAGCGGCCTGATCGTGCTGGCATTCATCATTTATCATCTTGCCCACTTCACCGTCCGAGTGACGGACCACCGGTTTACACTGCTCAAGCATGATCCGCTGGGCCATTACGACGTGTATTCAATGATGGTTTACGGGTTCCGAAATTATTTTGTATCGGGCTTTTATGTGCTCGGTCTCTTTTTGCTGGCGCTCCATTTAAGCCACGGGTCATCGAGCTTTTTCCAGTCGCTCGGGTTCAATGACAAGAAATTGACGCCGCGTCTCGCCCTCGGTGGCCGGATTTTTGCGTGGCTGCTTTTTGTCGGATACACCTCGATTCCAGTCGCAATCCTGCTGGGACTCATCAAGCCGGCGCAACAATTATGATTGGAACGCTGGAAGCAAAAATTCCGCCAGGGCCACTGGCTCAGAAATGGCGCAATCATCGAGATCATCTGCGCCTGGTGAACCCAAATAATCGCCGAAAATTTGAGATTGTGGTGGTTGGCAGCGGTCTGGCCGGCGGATCAGTTGCGGCCTCTCTGGGTGAGCTTGGTTATCGGGTGAAATGCTTTTGTTTTCAGGACTCACCTCGGCGAGCGCACTCGATCGCAGCGCAGGGCGGCATCAACGCGGCAAAAAACTATCAGAACGACAATGACAGCGTTTACCGGCTGTTCTACGACACCATCAAAGGCGGCGATTTCCGGTCGCGCGAAGCGAACGTGTATCGCCTCGCTGAGATCAGCAACAATATCATCGATCAATGCGTGGCGCAGGGTGTGCCGTTTGCGCGGGAGTACGGTGGGCTTCTCGCCAACCGCTCATTTGGCGGAGCACAGGTGGCACGAACGTTCTACGCGCGAGGACAAACCGGTCAGCAGCTATTGCTCGGCTGTTATCAGGCACTTTGCCATCAAATCGCCGGCGGCAGCGTACGGATGCTCCCCCAGACCGAAATGCTCGATCTGGTGATCCTCGACGGACAAGCCAAGGGGATCATCACCCGAAATTTGCGTTCTGGAACTATCGAGAGGCATGCAGCCGACGCAGTTGTGCTTGCCACCGGCGGATACGGGAACGTTTTTTATCTGTCAACCAACGCGCGTGGCTGCAACGTCACAGCCACGTATCGCGCTTACAAAAGGGGCGCGCTGTTTGCCAACCCGGCTTTCACGCAAATTCATCCCACCTGTATTCCGGTCGCCGGCGAACATCAATCCAAGCTCACGCTGATGTCCGAATCGTTGCGAAACGACGGACGAGTCTGGGTGCCGAAACGAAACGGGGATCGTGACAAGCCGCCGGGCGAAATCCCGGAGCAGGATCGCGATTATTATCTTGAACGAAAATATCCCAGCTACGGCAACCTTGCACCGCGCGATATTGCGTCGCGCGCGGCAAAGGAGGTTTGCGATGAGGGCCGCGGTGTCGGTCCTGGCGGCCGCGGCGTTTACCTTGATTTTGCCGATGCTATTAAACGCCAGGGCGAGGATGTAATCCGCGAGCGCTACGGAAATTTGTTTGCGGTTTACAACAGGATCACCGGCGAAGATGCCTATAAAGTGCCAATGCGAATTTATCCCGCCGTCCATTACACGATGGGCGGTCTCTGGGTTGATTACGATCTGATGAGCAATGTGCCGGGGTTGTTCGTCATCGGCGAAGCGAACTTCTCCGATCACGGGGCGAATCGCCTCGGAGCGAGCGCCCTGATGCAAGGCCTGGCTGACGGTTATTTCGTTTTGCCTAACACGCTGCCGAACTATCTCGCCAGCCAAATGGGAAAACGGCCGTCGCCGGATGCTCCGGAGTTTCTCGAGGCGGAAAAAGATGTGCGCGTCAGGGTTGAAAAACTCCTCAACGTAAACGGCACACGGTCGCTTGATTCGTTCCATCGAGAGCTCGGACTGCTTCTTTGGGACAAATGCGGAATGTCGCGCCACGAGAATGGATTGCGCGAAGCGCTCAAAACAATTCCGAAGCTGCGAGACCAATTCTGGCACGATGTTCGCGTGCTCGGAAGTGAGCAGGATTACAATCAGGCTTTGGAGCGCGCCGGACGCGTCGCTGATTTTTTGGAATTCGCCGAGTTGATGTGCATTGACGCGCTCGAGCGCGACGAATCCGCCGGCGGACATTTTCGTGAGGAACACCAAACGCCCGATGGCGAAGCGCTCCGGGACGACGACCGCCACGCAGCAGTATTCGCCTGGGAATTCCAAGGTGAA
Source organism: Candidatus Udaeobacter sp. (assembly GCA_036270025.1). Classification (GTDB taxonomy): domain Bacteria; phylum Verrucomicrobiota; class Verrucomicrobiia; order Chthoniobacterales; family UBA10450; genus Udaeobacter. Next base: position 18,957 of record DATBDI010000163.1, read on the forward strand.
GGCCAACGGCCAAAGCTGCATCGCGAACCGCTACATTTCGAAACGGTGCATTTAACGCAAAGAAGCTACAAATGAGTATGCAAACTTCGACAATCCGGGGAGCGCGAGCATTCTGCTCGCTGCCGCCGGCATGTTGCCGGCGGCTCCATGTGCAAGCTACCTGGAGAATATTCGAACACTCGTACGCGACCCCGCGACAAGGCGCCCAAGAGCTCTCCGGCAACATGCCGGACAGAGCGGGCAACATGCCCGCGCTCCCCAACCTGTCTGTTTGCTGCGCGTGATATGAACTTCCGCCTGAAAATTTGGCGACAAAAAGACCGCGACTCCTCAGGCAAACTGGTGGATTACGAGGTGCGCGACATCTCTCCGCACACGTCGTTTCTCGAAATGCTCGATATCCTAAACGAGACCTTGCTCGGTCGCGGCGAGGAGCCGGTCGCGTTCGATTCCGATTGCCGCGAAGGGATTTGCGGCACGTGCTCACTTACTGTTAACGGCGAAGCTCACGGTCCTCATCACCCCGGCGCGGTCTGCGAGCTTTACATGAGAAGATTTCGCGATGGCGCGACGATCACCATTGAGCCGTTTCGCGTCGGCGCCTTCCCTATCGTGAAAGACTTGGTCATCGATCGCAGCGCCCTGGATCGTATCGTGCAAGCCGGTGGATTCATCACGGCGCGTGCCGGCTCCGCGCCGGAAGCGAATTCGATTCCAGTTCCGAAACACGACGCCGATCTGGCGATGGAAGCTGCAGCTTGTATCGGCTGCGGCGCGTGCGCGGCCGGTTGCCCAAATAGATCGGCAATGCTTTTCACCGCCGCGAAGGTTTCGCACCTCGCGTTTTTGCCGCAGGGCCATCCTGAACGCGAGCGGCGCGTGTTGAATATGGTGCGGGTGATGGATGCGCAAGGTTTTGGAAACTGCACCAACACCTACGAGTGCGAGGCTGTTTGCCCGGCCCAGATCAGCGCGAGTTTCATCGCAAAGCTGAATCGCGAATACGCGCGAGCGCAGTTCCGCCAACGCCTCGGCGAATGATCGGGAGAAATCTGTAGGGGAAGCTGACAGCTTCCCTCGGGACACGATGACGTCGTCCCCTACAGTATGCGCGCTGCGCACGTCCAGAGCTCGGGATCCAGCTCCGATTTCGCGCGCTTCGCCAGCATGTTCGCATCTGCGTTTCCGCGCGTTACGGCAAACACGGTCGAACCGGAACCGGACATCAGTGCGGCGCCAACCTCCGGCTGCTCCAACAACCACGTCTTTATTCGGCCGAGAAAAATAAATTTTTCGAACACCGGGCGCTCGAGATCATTCATAAACGTCTGGCCAGCGAAGTGCTGAGTTACGTACGAAATCTCCGGAATTTCTCGTGAGTCACGCCAGCGCGAGTAAGCCCATGCTGTTGAAACAGCAAACGCCGGCTTGAGTAACATAAGCGACAAAGATTCGCTCAGTTTGGTCGGGGAGACCAATTCGCCTCGCCCCCTGCAGACCGCGGCGGATTGAAAAATGAAAAAGGGAACGTCGGATCCAATTGTTTCTGCGATTTTTGCCAATGCTTCGCGCGGGAGGTTTGTGTGAAAGAGTTCGTTGAGCGCGAGCAGCGTGGAGGCCGCGTCGCTGCTTCCCCCGCCGAGACCTGCACCGTGCGGAATTTTTTTTCGGAGCTCGATCAAGACTCCGCCGTTGATCCTTGTCGTCTCGAAGAACGCCCTCGTTGCGCGCACCGCGAGGTTTTCGTCCGATCCAGGCACGGAAGCGTCATCGCAGCGAAACTCGATCGCTTCGTCACTGTCGATGTTGTCGATGTTGATCTCGTCGCAAAGCGAAATAGGCGCGATGAGCGTCTCGATTTCATGAAATCCGTCGCTGCGCCGTTCAAGAATTTGTAGCGACAGATTGATTTTCGCGGGCGCGAACACTTGCATATGCGGCAATTTGTTCTGTCATTCCTAGCGAAGTCGAGGAATCTCTTGCTGTTGGTCACCAGTACTGAGATGTCTCGACTTCGCTCGACATGACAGGCCGGACATGGAATGACAAAAATCGCTGACAAAATCATCGTCGCTCTCGACGTTCCAACAAAACAGAATGCGCTCGAGCTTGTTGAGCAATTGCACGATCAGATCTCGTTCTTCAAAATCGGACTGCAGCTTTACACAGCCGAAGGCCCGGAAATCGTGCGCGCCGTCTTAGCTACCGGCGCAAAAGTGTGGCTCGACCTCAAGCTGTACGATATTCCAAACACGGTCGCACGAGCAGTTGAGTCCGCGAGTCGTCTTGGTGTGGATATGTTGACAATTCATTTGAGCGGCGGGAGCGAGATGATCCGCGCCGCCACCGGCGCTCGCGCCAGCGATATAGTGATCCTTGGGGTGACTGTTCTGACAAGCGCGACGGAACAAACGCTGCGCGAAATTGGAATCACTGACAAAGTTGACGCCCAAGTCCTACGCCTGGCCAGGCTAGGTGTCGAAGCCGGAATCGATGGCCTCGTGGCTAGTCCTCATGAAATCAAAGCGCTGCGCGCGGAATTCGGCGACAGAATCAAAATCGCAGTCCAGGGAATTCGTCCGATTTGGGCAGAACCGGGCGACCAAAAACGCTTCATGACTCCGCATCAGGCAATCGAAGCAGGCGCAGACTACATCGGCATCGGCCGACCCATTACTGCCCACCCGCGACCGACCGAAGCCGTGGCGAAGATTTTGGACGAACTCAACTGATGGCTGTCATTCCGAGCGAAGTCGAGGAATCTCTTAATTCCTTGTGAAACAGCCAGAGATGTCTCGACTGCGCTCGACATGACAACGAGGGTATTCGCCGCGCTTCACGTTTACCACGACAACACTGCACACTCCGCAGCGGTGAACATGGCGATCGATGAAGCGTTGCTTGAGCCAGCGACAGTTTCATCCATCCGGTTTTATCGCTGGCACTCCCCTGCTCTGTCGTTTGGGTATTTTGGGAGATTTAGCGACGTCGCCGATTGCGCCTCTGGGCGTGACGTGGTCCGGCGCTGGACTGGCGGCGGGATCGTCTTGCATGGAGAAGATCTCACGTACGGTTTGGTGATTCCGGCCGGCGATCCAGCCTTTAATCAATCGTCGGCATTGATTTACGAGAGGGTTCACCGCGCCTTATGCGAAGCGTTGCACGCGACTGGTGAACGCGCAGTCGTAGCGGCGGTCTGCGACCGCCGGAGCCAAGTCGATTCGGCGGTCATAGACCGCCGCTACAGTTGTTTCGCGAATCCGGTGCGCGCGGATGTAATGATTGGTGGCCGTAAGGTCGCCGGCGCGGCGCAACGCCGCACGCGCCGCGGATTGTTACAGCAAGGCAGCATTCAAGGCATCGCCTTTGGCAGTGGATTGGCCAAACGATTTGCCGAAGCACTGTCGGCAAATCGCACTCAATGCGAAACCGGCGACCAAATCTTGATTCGGGCACGAGAATTAGCTGGGCAAAAATACGGCACCAACTCCTGGTTGCGGAAGCGATGATGCCTCTGGCGCGGGGGCCAGGGCTTGGGCCACCGCAACCGCTCCCAAAAAAATCGGGGCGTGAGGCTTTGACAATGTATCAGCCGTCCCGCTATTCTCGCCTCGTGGAATTCACGGCGGGTTCACGGTCGAAACGACCTGGCATGACAGCGATCGCTTCGGCGCCTGCTTCGCTGGCTCAAGTCGCCCGGCTTGTTCAGCCGCATCTTGAAAAAGTCGAGGCGCGCATTGCGGAGCAGGCTGCGGCTTTCGATCCCGCGCTCGAAGGTTACGTCGTGTATGCGGTAGGTAGTCGCGGCAAACGTCTTCGTCCCCTTCTGGCTCTTCTCGCCGGCGGCGCGAGCGGCAAGCTCAGCTCGGACCATGTGGATCTCGCTGTCATAGTCGAGCTGATCCATATAGCGACCCTAGTGCACGACGACGTGATGGACGAGGCACAGCGACGGCGTTCACAGCCTACTGCTAACGCGCGTTGGGGAAATTCGCTAAGCGTTTTGCTGGGCGACTGTCTGTTCGCGCATGCGCTGACCCTGTCCACAAATTTCGAGAACGCGGATATTGGTCGCATCATTGCGCGCACAGCTACGACCGTTTGCTCCGGCGAAATGATCCAGACGCAGCGCCGGTTCGATCTCAACCTGACCGTCGACGATTATTTGCGCATCGTGGAAATGAAGACCGGCTCACTTTTCTCCGCAGCCGCGCAACTGGCTGCCTTAATCAGCGAAGCCGACACGCACGTGATCGAAATATTCAAAAAGTTCGGAGTTCAAATCGGGACGGCCTACCAAATTTATGATGATTGCGTCGATCTGGCCGGCAGCGAAACCCTGACCGGCAAAACTCTCGGGACCGACCTGCGCAAGGGGAAATTCACGCTGCCGGTTTTGATCTTCCTTCGGTCTGCCTCGGAATTTGAGCGCGAACGCTGTTGCCAGCTTGTGCTCGAAGAACGAGTCGAAGAAATGATTGAACTCCTGAAGAATGGCGCGACCAACGGTGCACTCAACGAGTCAATCGCAGCCGGCACAGATTTGATTCGCGATGCGCAATGCACGCTGGACGCCGTCGTATCCAATCCGTACGCCGACGCATTGTTTTCGCTCGGTGACGCATTGTGCGGGATGTTCGACCAACTTCGTGTCTGATCTCTTGATGGAGGGTCGAGCTCCTGCGAGACTTTGGCCCGGCGTCGCGGGAGCTCCGCCCTCGATATTCTGATATGTCGCAGCTCAAAATCCGCGAAATGCCGGAAGCCGAGCGGCCGCGGGAAAAACTACTCGCGCATGGCCCGGATGCACTGAGCAACGCCGAGTTGATCGCGATTCTGCTGCGCACTGGTCGCCGTGGAACGAATGTAGTGGAGGTCGCTCGCGAACTGCTCGACAAATACAAATCGTTCGCAGAGTTAAGCCGCTGTTCAGTGCAGGAACTTAGTGAAATCAAGGGAATCGGAGAGGCCAAAGCCTTGGAACTCGTAGCCGCGTTCAACCTCGGAAAGCGTTTCGCGCAGGAACCAATGTCTCAGCAGAAACTCGATTCGCCGGAATTGATCCACAAATTACTCGGCGAGGAAATGCGGATGCTGCAGACCGAGTCGCTTCGCGTTGTTTTGCTGGACACGCGTTACCGGTTGAAGCGCGTCGAGACGGTTTCGCTCGGCAGCCTGAACGAGAGCATCGCGCATCCGCGCGAGATTTTTCGCCCAGCGCTCACGTATTCGGCACATGCAGTGATTGTCGTGCACAATCATCCTTCCGGCGACGCTTCGCCGAGCCAGACTGATCACAGCCTGACGCGACGTTTGGCCGAAGCCGCCGAACTTTTACAAATCAAATTGCTCGATCACATCATCATCGGCGCACCCTCGGAAGGGAATCCGGGCTATTTCAGTTTCAAGGAGGCCGGCGTTTTGTGAGCGGAATATTCGCAGCCGCGCGAACGGACCTGGATCGTTTCGCCTCTCCTCTTTCGAAAAGGGGAGAGGATGAAGGTGAGGGGTTCAAACGAACTCGCCGCTGGTCAATCCTCACCTTCCCCCTCTCCTTTGGAAAAGGCGAGGCGACCCGAAACACGCGCGATGATACAAAAGTCGCGGAGCAATGATGACTTCGGCAAAGGTTCATCCCACCGCGATTGTTAATCCAGCTGCGCGAATCGACGCGGATGTAGAAATCGGGCCCTTTTCGATTATCGGGCCGCAGTCAACCATCGGCGAAGCAACAATAGTTCAATCACACGTCGTGATTGAAGGCACCGTCACCATCGGCTCGGGGAATTTGATCGGACACGGAGCGATCATTGGTGCCCCTCCGCAGGATGTTTCGTTTTCACCGGACCGGAAAACACGCGTGGAAATCGGCAACGAAAATATTATCCGCGAGTACTGCACGATTCATCGCGGCACTGCTGAAGACAGCGCCACAAAAATCGGCGATAAGAATTTTCTCATGGCTGGAGCGCACGTCGGTCACAATTGTGTCATTGCAAACAACGTCATCATCGCGAACAACTGCTTGCTGGCCGGTTACGTGCGCGTAGACGACGGCGCGTTTCTCGGCGGTGGATCGACGTTTCACCAGTTCGTGCACATCGGGCGACTCGTGATGGTGCAGGGCAGTTCCGGCTTCGGCAAGGATCTGCCACCATTCGTCATCGCGGCGGTGCACAATTTTGTTTTTGGAGTGAATGTGGTTGGGCTGCGTCGCGCGGGATTCAGTGCAAAAGATCGAGACGAGATCAAAGCCGCTTTCAAACTCGTTTACATGAGCGGTCTGAATATCGGACAAGCGCTTGCAAAAGCAGCGACGATGAACTTCGCCGAAGCGGCGCGCGAGTTTTTGGACTTCGTCGCGAAAGCGAAAAAACGCGGCATCTGTCCGGTCAAACGCGGGGCGGCCACGGAAATATCGGCCTGACGTCGTTAGGCAAACCGCATCAACAGTACGAGCGAGACCACGGCCAACACGATCCCAATCACCTCAAAATAGTTCAGTGACTCCCGGAACAGCACCACGCCGATGAGGGTTAGGAGCAGCACCAGCGAGACAGAATAGACGACACTGATGGTTGCCAGCTTCAGGTGTTTCATTACAAAGACCCAGCCGAACGCGGTGGATGCGTAAAGGGCGAATCCAAGATAAAACCAACCTGTCCGCAACGGCTGCTCGCGCCCGCTGGCGAGCTTGAGGAAGTAGTCGCCCAGCACGCCGATCACGCTGAACGCAATCGTAACGAGCACCGCGTTTGTCCTTGTTCCCATCTGCTCCTGTCTTACTGCCAATCAGGAGATTTTAAAGATAGATCGCGTGGTTAGAGGGCGATCGTTCCTTCCGTCGACGGCGGCTGGGCTTAACCCCAACTCACGCCGCTTGCCATCCAACGAGAACAAGCTCGGCGGCGGTTGACCGCGACTAGGCTGAAATCTCCGAAACTATTTTGGCCACAAAAAATGCGAACGCGCAGCGGTCGGCTACAGCGCTTTGGTCAGACGCTTTGCTGGGTTGCGCATGTGCTCTCGCACGATAAGATCGAATCTGGCAATGGAGTTTGCCATCCCGCCTATGCGGGAGAACCGCGGTAGCTGATGACTCCTGCAACAAAAGGAGGTCATCATGCTCAAACAAGCTATCATCGTGGCATTGGGTGGTGCGCTCGGGTCGGTCGCGCGCTACAAACTTGGGGGCTTTGTGCTCCATCACACACAAACGTGGAACTTCCCTGTAAGCACTTTCTGTGTGAATCTGCTTGGCTGCTTCGCGATTGGCGCGCTTGCCGCACTCGTGGAGCGCCACGATCTGTTTTCAATGCCGGCACGCTCGTTTCTATTCACGGGTGTGTTAGGCGGGTTCACGACTTTTTCAGCCTTCGGTTACGAGAGTGCGTTCCTACTGCGCCGAGGTATGACCAATGTGGCAATCGCGTATGCCGCGCTGAGTGTGGTGTGCGCCGTAGCTGGCGTGTTGCTCGGGCTGAAGGCTGTCGATGTGATGTGGCCGCCACGGCATTGATCTCGCGT